>JAWLGG010000378.1:0-3696 GCA_041685155.1 Chromatocurvus sp. | reverse complement strand
TGCTTCACAGGCGACATCCTGTGCCCGCCACGGGCTTCAGGTCACCAGCGCAGGGGCAGCGAGTCCAGCACGCCGACAATGCCGCCCTGGAAGGTGATGTTCTCTCCGGGCGGGATACTGAAGGCCGGAACCCTGGCCAGCCAGCATTCAAGCGTGATGCGGATTTCCGTACGAGCAAGGTTGCGGCCGGGACAGAGGTGGTGTCCGCGGCCGAAGGTCAGGTGACGCTGTTGTCCGCGGCTGAAGTCCACCGTCATGGCGTCCGGCGTCTCACGATCGTCAATGCCGGCCAGGGGCGAGGGCGTGGCGATCATGTCGCCTGAGCGCAGTGGTGCGCCGTGGAAGTCGGTGTCCTGCGTCACTTCGCGTCCGATGGTGACTACCGCGAAGCGGCGCAGCAGTTCCTCGACGGCCGCGTTGATCAACCCGGGGTCATCTCTCAGTGCCTGCTGTTCCGCCGGGTGGGTGGCCAGGTAGTGCATGGCGAAGCCGAGGAAGTTCACCACGGTGTCGAGGCCTGCAATAAGCACCTGCACGGCCAGCTTCATGGCGTCCTCATGGTCTATGCGCTGCTCGCCAATATAGCCGGTGACCAGCTCGCTGACCAGGTCATTCCCCGGCGCGTCGCGGCGCGCACGAACATGGGGCTCCATGTAATCGAACAGCTTTGCCATGGCGTCGGCAAAGCTCATGCTGCCGTCGGGTCGCAGGAGCTGGTCGCACCAGTACTTGGTCTTTTCCGCGTCGGAGTCGGGTAGATCCATGAGCGTCATGAACACGCGGATGGGGAACTTGTCGGAGTAGTCGCGGATGAAGTCACACTCGCCGCGATCGGCGACCTCGTCGACCAGGGCGGTGGCGGTTGCCGCAATCGCGCTCTCCACAGCGTTCACGCGGTCCGGCGCCAGTGCCGTATTGAGAAGCTGGCGATAGGGTCGGTGCTGCGGCGGGTCCATTGTGGTGGGAATGAGCCCGTGCGACTCGCCGTGTATTTTCGGGATGACAATCGTGCGATTGGAGAACAGCGCGTGATCACTCATCACCTCGGCGATCACCGCCGCCCGGGTCGGGATCCAGTGACCACCATTGCGCGGCGTCCACACCACGTCCGGGATGCCCGGGGCCTGCAGTGTCCGCCACGACTGATAGAAGTCCCCCGCCTCGGGCGGGGGCGCATAGATGTCGAAATCGACGACCAGGTCGTCTGGTACGTGCGCTGGTTGCGTTGCCGTCATGTATCGGCTCCTTGTGAAATCGGCATCAGTGGCCTGCCCCTGAATGTGACTATTTTCCAGGCGTCTGACTCGCGGCGCATCTCCAGATGGTACTGAAGGTAGAAGAGCACGTCGCCTCCGTCTGCCGTCACCCCCATGCCGATGACATGCGTCCGGCATCGTGCGCTGTCACCCTCGAGGGCATCGAGGCTGAAGTTGGTCGCGTAGTGGGCGTGATGACTCATGCCCGCGAAAACGCCGTCAAAGAATTCACGGATGGCCGGGCCGCCCGCGATATTCGCGTAACCGATGCCGCTCATGTCGAAAACGGCGTCATCGGTAAAGACCTGCATGACAGCGTCGACGCTGGAAAGGTCGTCAACTGCGATGAGGTAGTCCGTGATCACCTGTTCAATTGCCTGGCGGTCCTCCAGCGCCTGGAGGCGCCTCTCGAATGCTGTATCCATGCGTTTGTCGCTTATGTTTATGGCTGCGGGTGTGTGCGTTCAAACGGCAGCCCGGACAGTCACAGGCTCCCGTACACACCGGAAGCGTAGCTGCGACAATAAAAACCGTCAACGTTGTTTTTTGATTTGGCGGGCTGGTGTACCATTGACGGCATCCTCAGGTAACGGTGTACAGCGCCGGTGCCGGATCAGGACCGAGATAAAACCAATAACGCGCAGCGTAGGAGTCCGGGCTCGTGAAGAATCTCGAAGGCAGGGTCATACTGGTAACGGGTGCGGCCGGTGGTATTGGCATGGCGACCTGTGAAAGGCTTCTGCGCGAAGGCGCACGTATTGTCGCCACCGACCTCGATACGGCTCCACTTGAGCGACTGGCATCGGCGGAGATAGAAACCCTGCGCGGCGATATCACTTCGCCGGATCTGGTCGAGCGCTGTACGGCCATCGCGCTGGAGCGTTATGGCCGACTGGATGCGGCCTTCCTGAACGCCGGCGTCGAGTGCCGGGCCGCCCCGCTGGTCGATACCCCCGACACCGAGTTCGACCGGGTTTTTGCGGTGAACGTGCGCAGCGTGTTCTCCGGTGCCCGTGCGCTCGTGCGTCACTTCCAGCAGGCGGGCAGCGGTGGCAACCTGCTGTTCATGTCATCCATCGCCGGCCTTCGCGGCAGCGCCACAACCGCCGTCTACAACGCGTCCAAGCATGCCGTGATAGGGCTGGCCAAGTCCCTCGCGCTCGAGGTGGGTGCCCTGGGTATTCGCACCAACGTTCTCTGCCCCGGCACCGTGAACACGCGCATGATGCGCAGCCTGGAATCCACCATCGGTGCCGCCATGGCGGTTGACGCGGAAGCGCTGCGCGCGCAGATGGCCGGGGCCAATGCGCTCGGACGCTATGCAGAGGTGGAGGAGGTCGCGGCGCTCGCTGCCTGGTTGCTCAGCGATGAGGCCGCCTACTGCCACGGCGAGGTCTTTACGATCGGTGGCGGCATGATGGCGGGCTAGCCCTGGCCGCCTGCTCTGCAAAGCAAGGAGATGCTGATGGACGATGAAACACCTGCGGCTGCACATTCGGTGAAGGCCCTGGCCGCGATCAGAAACTCGCTGTCCCTGCACAGTCGCGGTATTGATCGCGCCTGCGATGCGCTGCTGGCGGGCGCCTATCATGACGATGCCGCGGTGGACTACGGCTTTTTCAAGGGGCCGGCGGCGGAATTCATTCCGATTATCTGCGGCGCGCAGCGCGGCGGGCGTGTCACCGCGCACCGCAGTGGCAGCCCGTGGATTCTCCTCTCGGACGACCACGCCGTGTCAGAGACCTGCATCGTCGCCCACGCGGAGACACCCGTCGAGGACGATAACGTGACCCGGCGCCTGATCGGTGGGCGTTACCTCGACCGGCACGAGCAGCGCAACGGCGAATGGCGCATCAGCCACCGCCGCTACGTTCTGGACTGGAACATCAACCGGGCGGCCGTCTCCGTTCCGCCTGCCGGAGCGCGCTCGCCCGCTACGATTTTTCCCCGCGGGGGCCACGGCGACGCGGACGCGGGCAGTGTGCTCCTGGCGCGCGCCTACCACGACATGCAACAGCCACAGGGAGATTCCAGAATGACAGCCACCGACAGCCTTGACCTTGAACTGAGGGCGGCGCTCGACCGCGAGGCCATTCACAATCTCCTAATGGCTTATGCGCGGGGCGTGGATCGCGCCGATGAGGACCTGCTGCGGCAGACCATCTTCCCCGAGGCGACTGTTGTCACCGGCACATTCAATGGCAGCGGTCGTGATTTCGCACAGTTCATTACCACCTTCGTACCGGAAAATCTGCAGCGCTGCTTTCACTCGATCGCCAACGAATGGATCGAGGTGCACGGTGATCGCGCCGTGGCCGAGGCCTACGTTATTGCCTACAGTTCCGCCGGCGACAGCGATACGCTGGTCGGGGGGCGCTACCTGTGCGAGTTCGAGCGTCGCGACGCCACCTGGGGGATCAGCGGGCTGACATTCGTGCAG
>JAWLGG010000377.1:0-3697 GCA_041685155.1 Chromatocurvus sp. | reverse complement strand
ATACGCCGCTATGGCTCCGGGCACACCGATGCCATTGTCACCCGGGATCACGGGCGCGCCATGCGCTTTCTGCGCGATGTCGACTCCAGTTCCGTGATGATCAACGCCTCGACGCGCTTTGCCGACGGCTTCGAGTACGGCCTGGGTGCGGAAATCGGCATTTCAACGGACAAGCTCCACGCCCGCGGCCCCGTCGGGCTGCTCGGCCTGACCTCGCAGAAATATGTAGTGTTCGGCGAAGGGCAGGTGCGCGCGTGACCGGCAGGACCGCGGAGGCGGGCCTTGCCATCCTTGGCGGGACCTTCAACCCGATACACCACGGTCACCTGCGCTCTGCTGTCGAGCTGCTCGAGTTCCTGCCCGTCAGTGAGCTGCGGTTCATGCCCTGTTCACTGCCGCCGCATCGGGAGCCACCGGGTATCAGTGCGCGTCAACGTGCCGCCATGATCGAGCTGGCCATTGCCGGCGAAGCAGGCTTGCGCTGTGACCTGAGGGAACTCGAGCGCAGCGGACTGTCCTATACCATCGACAGTCTGCTGTCGCTGCGCGAGGAGGTCGGGGCGCAGCGCAGCCTGATTCTGGTTATGGGCTGTGATGCGCTTCTGGGTCTCGATCAGTGGCACCGCTGGCAGGAACTGCTTGAGCACTGCCATATCGCCGCCATTGCGCGGCCCGGATGGGAGTGGCCCGCCAGGGGTGAGGTGGCCGCCTGCCTCGGCGCCCGCCGGGCGCAGGCCCCGGCACTGGCCGCTGCGCCGGCGGGCAGCGTCTGTGTTGCCTCGCTGCGGCCGCTGCCGATTTCCGCGACGGAGATCCGCGGCCTGTTACAATCCGGGCGCTCGGCGCGTTATCTGGTGCCGGATGCCGTGCACACGTATATTCACCAACACAGACTCTACCGAGAGCGAGGCGACGATTGCCAGGATCAGTGACACTACCGGAATGCGGGACCGTATGACGGCCGATACCGCGGACGCGACGGAACAACTCAAGGCGCTTGTCGTCGACGCCCTGGAGGACCTCAAGGCGGTCAATCTCACCAGCATCGATGTGCGCGGGCTGACCGACGTGATGGACTGGATGATCGTCGCCAGCGGCAACTCCAGCCGGCACGTGAAATCACTGGCGGACAACGTCAGCGTCGAGGCCAAGGCCGCGGGCTTCATGCCGCTCGGGGTGGAGGGAATGGACGCCGGCGAGTGGGTACTGGTCGACCTCGGCGATGTCGTCGCCCACATCATGCTGCCCGCGACCCGGGATTTCTACGACCTGGAGCGTCTCTGGCTCGATCCCCGGCCGACGTCCTGATGCAGCTGACCGTGCATTCTGTGTGCGGCAAGGTGCCGTCGTGGGTTGCAGCCGGTGTTGCCGACTACCAGCGCCGACTGCCACGGGAGCTGAACCTGGTGTGGCGCGACCTGCCGCTGGCACGCAGAACCCGCAGCAGCCGGCCCGAGGCATTGTGTCGGCAGGAGGGCGAGCAGCTGCTCAAGGGTCTCCCCGCCGACGATTCAGTCGTGGCCTTCGACGTTCGCGGCACGGCGCTGGCCACCGAATCCCTCGCCGAATCCCTGAAGGACTGGCAGATGAGCGGTCGCGGCGTCAGCTTCATGATAGGCGGGCCGGACGGCCTGTCGCCGGCATGCCTGCAGCGCGCCGGTCAGCGCTGGTCCCTTGGCAGATTGACGCTGCCGCATCCGCTGGTCCGCGTGGTGCTCGCGGAGCAGCTGTACCGGGCGTGGACGATCACAGCGGGACACCCTTACCATCGCGGGTGACAGGATGCTTGCGTAAGCGCAGCCATGGTACAGATCATCACACTGAAGGATACGGCGCGGGAGCTGCGCATTTATGGCGCGCGCACCGCCGTTGCCGTGCTTGTCACCAGCATTGCGCTGATACTGGTGCTCGGCCGCTATTTCAGCCTGCAGGTCACGGATTTCGAGATCTACCGGACGCAGTCCGAGCGCAACCGGGTGCAGCTGCAGGCGCTGCCGCCCAAGCGCGGGCTGATCTTCGACCGCAACGGCATGCTGCTGGCGGACAACCGCCCGAGTCACACCCTGTCGGTGATCCCGGAGCGCGTCGACGATATCGACATCACGCTGCAGCGCCTTGCCGGGCTTGTGGACCTGTCTGACGACGATATCGAGGAGTTCCGCCGCAAGCTGGAGCGCCGTCGACCCTATGATCCCATCCCCCTGCGTTTCCAGCTCAGCGAGGAGGAGCAGGCCCGTGTCGCGGTCAACCGGCACGCATTGCCCGGCGTTGTTGTCGAGGCGCAGCTGCTGAGGCACTACCCGCACGGTGAGCTGCTCGCGCACGTACTCGGCTACGTCGGCCGCATCAACGAAAGCGAGCTGGAAACGCTGGATACTTCTGACTATCGCGGCACCTTCCATATCGGCAAGGTCGGTGTCGAGCGCCATTACGAAGAGCAGCTGCACGGCGAGGTCGGGTACCAGAATGTCGAGACCAACGCCCATGGCCGCGTCCTGCGGGTACTGGATCGCTTCGCGCCGGTGCCCGGCAACGACATTGTGCTGCATCTGGACATCGATCTGCAGCGCACGGCGATGCAGGCGCTCGGCGACCAGCGCGGTGCGCTGGTGGCGATTGACCCGGCGAGCGGCGGCGTGCTGGCGATGGCGTCGACGCCGTCCTATGACGGCAACCTCTTCGTCAATGGCATCAGTGGCCGCGCCTATTCGGCACTCAGGGACTCGCCGGACGTGCCCCTGTTCAATCGTGCGGTGCAGGGTCAGTACCCGCCGGGCTCCACGGTCAAGCCCATGCTGGCACTGGCCGGCCTGCAGGCTGAGTTGATCACTCCGGAAACCACGGTGCCTGACCCGGGGTGGTACCGCCTGCCCGGCAGTTCGCGGCGCTATCGCGACTGGACGCTGAGCATCCGCGGCACCGGCCACGCGGCGCAGGTGGATCTCAACATGGCCATTGCCGAATCCTGTGATGTTTATTTCTATGACCTGGCCCGTCGCCTCGGGATCGATCCGATGCACGACTACCTCGCTCCCTTTGGTCTTGGCAGCCGCACTGGAATTGATACCACGGGGGAACGCAACGGCGTGCTGCCGTCCTCCCGCTGGAAGCGCGAGGCCCTGAATCAGGTGTGGTACCCCGGCGAGACCCTGAGCGCGGGCATCGGCCAGGGCTACATGCTGTCGACGCCCCTGCAGCTGGCCGTCGCCACGGCGACGCTGGCCAACCGCGGACAGTTCCACACGCCGCGCCTGGTGCAGGCGGTGGGAGGTGACGCGCCCGAGACGCCCGCGCCGCACTATGTCGAGGCGGCGCCCGAGCACTGGGATGCGATCTTCCAGGGCATGCGCGATGTGGTCCATGGCGCCCGTGGAACGGCGCGCAGCGTGGCCCGTGGCATGACCTATGAAATGGCCGGCAAGACCGGTACCTCGCAGGTGATCGGTATCGCCCAGGACGCGGTGTACGATGAGGAGACCGTGGCAGAGCGGCATCGTCACCACGGGCTTTTCATTGCCTTTGCACCGATTGAAGCGCCGGAGATTGCGGTCGCCGTGATTGTCGAGAACGGCGGCGGCAGTTCCGCCGCCTACCCGCTGGCGCGGACGGTGATCGATGCCTGGCTGATGAGAGAGGGCGCGTGATGCGTTATCGTCGTGGGTGATTATGTCCGGCAGATGCCGGACTCCGGCGCGGG
>JAWLGG010000376.1:0-3698 GCA_041685155.1 Chromatocurvus sp. | reverse complement strand
CATGGTGGGCCGTGGCCTGGGGTTTGCCGGGCCGGTGCCGGGCGCAACGGGAGATACAAAAAAGGCGGCCAAAAGGGCCGCCCGATCGGGTCGCCGGAGCGTCAGCGGGACAGCTTTTCCTTGATGCGCGCCGCCTTGCCGGACAGATCGCGCAGGTAATAGAGCTTTGCCTGGCGCACGTCACCGCGACGCTTCACCGCAATGCTGTCGAGCAGCTTGCTGTAGGTCTGGAAGGTTCGCTCCACGCCGATGCCGTGGGAGATCTTGCGCACGGTGAACGCGGAATTCAGGCCGCGGTTGCGCTTGCCGATCACGACACCTTCAAAGGCCTGCAGGCGCTCGCGGGTACCCTCGCGCACCTTGACCTGCACCACAACGGTATCGCCGGGACCAAACTCCGGTAGATCCTTGTCCATCTGCTCGGCATCGAGCTGGCTGATAATCGAATTGGTGCTCATGCTGCACTCCTGTCCATTTGTCGCGTAGCTTCTCAGCTAGTCGTTGTTGATATACCGCTCGCGGATCAGTTCCGCCAGCAGCTGTTTCTCTTCCGCGCTCATGTGACGCCCCTCGAGGAGGTCAGGGCGTCGCTGCAGCGTCCTCGCCAGCGACTGCGCCAGCCGCCAGCGTCGTATTCTCTCGTGGTCCCCGCTCAGCAGGACCTGCGGCACCGCGCGGCCTTCGTACTGCTCGGGCCGGGTGTAGTGCGGGCAGTCCAGCAGGCCATCGGCGAAGGAATCCTCCTCCGCGGACTGCTCGTGACCCAGCGCCCCCGGCAGAAACCGCACCAGCGCATCCACGGCGACCATCGCCGCCAGTTCACCGCCGCTCAGCACATAATCGCCAATCGACAGCTCTTCATCCACCTCCCGCTCGAGCAGTCGCTCGTCGACGCCCTCGTAGCGCCCCGCGAGCAGCACCAGCGCCGGCTCCCGGGCCAGGGCCACGGCGCGCCCGTGATCGAGCCGGGCGCCCTGGGGAGAGAGGTACACGACCCGAGGGGCATTCCCGCCGTCACCGGCCACTGCCGCCCGCGCCGCCGACAGTGCCCGCGACAGCGGCTGCGCCTTCATCACCATGCCGGGCCCGCCACCGTAGGGCCTGTCGTCGACGGTGCGGTGCCGGTCGTCAGTGAAATCCCGCGGATTCACCGTCTCCAGCCGGAGCAGGCCCTGATCCAGGGCGCGCCCGGTGATGCCGTAATCGGCGATGGCATCGAACATCCCGGGGAACAGGGTCACCACCGCGATACGCATCACTCGTCGACAAACCAGTCGACCGACATCCGCCCGGCAGTGAGGTCGACCTGCCGGATCACATCCTCCGGCAGGTAGGGTATGAGCCGCTCCCGCCCGTCGATGCTGCCCTCGCAGGGCACCACCACCAGTACATCGTTCGCACCGGTCTCGATCAGGTGGTGCACACTGCCAAGCAGCACGTCGTCAACGCCCGGCGTGTCCCGGTCGCGACACCAGACCTGGAGATTCTCCAGCTGGTGCCAGTAAAAATCGTCTTCCTCGAGGTCGGGCAGTTCCCCCGACCTGACCAGCAGTTCCTGGCCCCGCAGACTCTCTGCCGCATCCCTGTCGTCCACCCCGGCCAGATGCACCACCAGACCCCGGCCGTGGGCGCGACCCTCGTCGAGGACCACAGGTCTCGGGCCCTCCCGCGTCTGCAGCCACCACGCCGGGAAGCCCAGCAGGTCCGCGGCATTCTCCGTGAAGGGCTGGACCCTGACCCAGCCCCTGACGCCGTAGCAGCCGGTAATCCGTCCGGCTGCCAGCATGCCCTCAGGCAGCGGCCGGTTCCGCGGCGGCATTGTCGGCGGGCGCTTCCGTCAGCAGCTTCGCCACGCGCTCGGAGAGCTGGGCGCCCTGGCCCTGCCAGTACTGGATGCGCTCGCGGTCGACGCGCAGGCGCTCTTCCTTGCCGCGGGCAACGGGGTTGAAGAAACCCACACGCTCGATGAAGCTGCCATCGCGCGAGCGACGGTTATCGGTAACGGTCAGGTGGTAGAAGGGGCGCTTCTTGGCACCTGCCCGTGAAAGTCGAATCGTTACCATGTGCAGTTGTGTCCTGTGTTTGGCCGGCCTGTGCAGCAGTAGCGCCCGCCGCACCGGCTATCCGGTGCGGCGGCAACGCACTGCCCCGGCATGCGGGACAGCCCACTACCGGAAAGGTCGCGTATCATACGGAAATCGTCCGCCTTTGCAAAGCCCGCAGAGCGCCTTTTTCCAACGCTGGCCACAGCTTAGCCGGGGCGGGAACGGCGGGCTGTCAGCGGAAGGGCATGCCGCCACCGGGGCCGCCCGGGGGCATCATGCCGCCGAGACCGCGCATCATCTTCTCCATGCCGCCGCCCTTCATCTTCTTCATCATTTTCTGCATCTGCTTGTGCTGCTTGAGCAGGCGGTTGAGGTCCTGCACCTGGGTGCCGGAACCGCGGGTAATGCGCCGCTTGCGCCCGCCCTGGATGAGGTCGGGGTTGCGCCGCTCCTTCGGCGTCATGGAATTGATCATGGCCTCCATGCGCGCGAACGTGCGATTGTCCATGCCCTGCTGTGCGGCCTTGGCCATGTCGCCCATGCCGGGCATTTTCTCCAGCATGCTGGCCATGCCACCCATGTTGTTCATCTGCTGCAGCTGGTCGCGAAAATCCTCGAGATCGAACTTCTTGCCCTTCTTGACCTTGCGCGCCAGGCGCTCGGCCTTCTGCTTGTCGACCTTCTGTTCGGCCTCCTCGATCAGCGACATCATGTCGCCCATGCCGAGAATGCGAGAGGCCAGGCGGTCCGGGTGGAAGGGGTCCAGCGCCGCGGTTTTCTCGCCCACGCCGAGAAACTTGATCGGCTTGCCGGTGACGCTGCGCACGGACAGCGCGGCACCGCCGCGGGTATCGGCATCGACCTTGGTCAGGATCACGCCGGTCAGCGGCAGCGCCTCACCGAAGGCGCGCGCCGTGTTGGCCGCGTCCTGGCCGGTCATGGCGTCCACCACGAACAGGGTTTCAATGGGCTTGATCACGCGCTCGAGTTCGGCGATCTCGGCCATCATTGCCTCGTCAATGGAGAGGCGACCCGCGGTGTCGATAATGAGGACATCGCTGAAGCGGATCCTGGCGTGGTCCAGCGCCGCGCGGGCGATATCTACGGGTTTCTGGCCGGCATCGCTGGGGAAGAAATCCACACCGACCTCCGCCGCGAGCGTCTCCAGCTGGCGGATGGCCGCGGGGCGGTAGACGTCGGCGCTGACCACCGTGACCGACTTGCCGTCGCGCTCCTTGAGCAGCCTTGCCAGCTTGGCCACCGAGGTCGTCTTGCCGGCGCCCTGCAGGCCCGCCATGAGCACGACCGCCGGCGGCTGCGTCGCGAGGTTGAGACCTTCATTGGCCCCGCCCATGACCGCCTCGAGCTCCGCCTGGACGATCTTGAGGAAGGCCTGTCCGGGGCTCAGGCTGCTGGACACCTCCTGACCCAGGGCGCGCTGCCTGACCGCGTCGACGAACTCCTTGACCACGGGCAGCGCGACGTCTGCCTCCAGCAGGGCCATGCGCACCTCGCGCAGCGTCTCCTGGATGTTGTCATCTGTCATCCGTGACTTGCCGGAGACATTGCGCAGGGTCTTGGTCAGGCGTTCTGACAGGTTCTGAAACATGGATCTACCCGTGGCGGCGTGATGCGCTATTGATTGTAAGTGAA
>JAWLGG010000375.1:0-3721 GCA_041685155.1 Chromatocurvus sp. | reverse complement strand
GTCGCCGGCCATGGATGGCCGGCGCCGAGCGGGCAGGACGCCCTCGCAGCGTGTCCGCCAACACTCCTCCCAGTTGACGTATCGCCTCGGAGCTAGCAAGCAGCTTGCCCGGCTACCGTTCGATCCGCTTCATCGCGGTCATATATCCCCGCAAGGTCTTGCCCACAATCTCCACCGGATGCGAGCGTATCGCCGCGTTGACCTCGATGAGCTCGCGGTTGTCGACCGTATTGTCACCGCCAATGCCTGAGCCGATAACGTCCGTCTCGATGTCCTGCATGAAATCCGCAAGCAGTGGGCGGCAGGCGTGATCGAACAGGTAGCATCCGTACTCTGCGGTATCCGAGATCACGACGTTCATTTCGTAGAGTTTCTTGCGTGCGATGGTGTTGGCGATCAGCGGTGTCTCGTGCAGTGACTCGTAGTAGGCGGATTCTCCTATGATGCCGGCAGAGACCATGACCTCGAAGGCCAGCTCAACACCGGCCTTGACCATGGCAACCATCAGAATGCCGTGGTCGTAGAATTCCTGTTCGGGTATCTCGCGGTCAGTCGTGGTGGACTTCTCGAACGCGGTTTCTGCCGTGGCGGCGCGCCACTTCAGCAGGTTGGCATCATCGTTGGCCCAGTCCTCCATCATTGTTTTCGAGAAGTGCCCCGTCATGATGTCGTCCTGGTGCTTCTCATACAGTGGGCGCATGATCGTCTTGAGCTCTTCCGCGAGATGGAAGGCGCGGAGCTTGGCGGGATTGCTCAGCCGGTCCATCATGTTGGTAATGCCGCCGTGCTTGAGACCCTCGGTAACGGTCTCCCAGCCGTACTGGATGAGTCGCGAGGCATAGCCCTCGTTGATGCCCTTCTCGATCATCTTGTCAAAGCAGAGCAGAGAGCCGGTCTGCAGCATGCCACAGAGAATGGTCTGCTCGCCCATGAGGTCGGACTTCACCTCCGCGATGAAGGACGACTCCAGCACGCCAGCGCGATGACCACCCGTGCCGGCGGCGTAGGCTTTCGCTATCTCCAGCCCTTCACCGTTGGGATCGTTCTCGCGGTGCACGGCGATCAGTGTCGGCACGCCGAAACCGCGCTTGTACTCCTCCCGGACCTCTGTGCCCGGGCACTTGGGCGCTACCATGATGACGGTGATGTCATCGCGGATCTGCATGCCTTCCTCGACGATATTGAAGCCGTGGGAGTACGCGAGGCAGGCGCCGCGCTTCATGAGTGGCATGATCTCGGTGACCACGGCGCTGTGTTGCTTGTCCGGGGTGAGGTTCAGCACCAGGTCGGCCTGCGGAATCAGTTGTTCATAGGTGCCGACGGTGAAGCCGTTGCCCGTGGCATTCTTCCACGACTGCCGCTGCTCGCTGATCGCCGACTGACGCAGGGTGTAGGTCACGTCTAGACCGCTGTCACGCAGGTTCAGGCCCTGGTTCAGGCCCTGGGCCCCGCAGCCCACGATGACGAGCTTCTTGCCGCGCAGGCGTTCGACGCCATCGGCGAATTCGGACTGGTGCATGAAGCGACACTTGCCGAGCTGCTGCAGCTGCAGGCGAAGGGGTAGAGAATTGAAGTAGTTCTGTCCCATGGTCAATATCCTCAAGGAAAAGAGTACGGAGCATAAGCCAGGTTCAGGTTTGCGTAAAACGCGATATCATCAATTCTCTTTTGTGGAAAAAGCAAATCAATCATGGATACTCGCGCCCTGTCAGTCTTTCTCTCTGTCTGCGGCACACTGAACTTCAGCCGTACGGCCGAGCTTCAGCACATGAGCGTGTCTGCGGTCAGTCGCTGTGTGCAGCGGCTGGAGGCGTCTGTGGGTCAGTCATTGTTCGAGCGCGATCGCCGGAGCATGCGCCTGACGGCGGCGGGGTTGACGCTCAAGAGCTATGCAGAGCAGGCGGTAGGTGACTGGGAGCGGGTGCGGCGACAGCTGGCGGATGACCGTGAACTGGCCGGAGAGGTCAGTCTGTTCTGTTCGGTGACGGCCAGCTTCAGTGTGTTGTCGCCTGTGCTGGCGAGTTTTCGCTCGGCACACCCGGGGGTCGATATCATGCTGCACACGGGCGACCAGGCAGACGGGGTGGGTCGGGTACTGGAAGGCCGTGACGACATCGCGGTCACGGGCCGGCCGGACAGTCTTTCGCAGCGTCTCGACTTCCTTACACTGACCGAGTCAGCCATGTGTCTTTGCGTCCCTGCGGCCGATTGTGCTATCAGGCGCGCCGTGGAGCCGGATACTCGCCGCGCCGGCGGTATTGTCTGGGCTGATGTGCCTTTTATTGTCCCCGAGCGGGGCGTCACACGCGACATGATCGATGCCTGGTTCTACCGGGTCGGTGTGGCGCGGCCACAGCTCTATGCGCAGGTTGCGGGGCACGAAGCCATTGTTGCGATGGTGGCACTCGGTCTGGGCGTTGGATTCGCGCCGGAGGTGGTTGTGCGCAACAGTGGTTTTGAGCACGGTGTTGAGCTGTTGCCTCTGGATCAGCCGCTGCCCAACCTGCGTATCGGATTGTGTGCGCTGCAGCGCCGGCTGAAGAGCCCGCTGGTGCGTTCCTTCTGGCAGGTTGCCGCACGGACGTATGGCATGCCTGTTTGATATGCTGTCGAACCGACGCGGTAAGGAAAGTCCATCATGAGTGAGCGCGACGACGAGCGCGACCCGTCTCACAGTAGCGGCGACGTTACACGCCAGGCGCCTGAACCCGAGGCGCCTGAACCTCAACCGCCAAAACCCGACCCGGGGGATCCGGTCAGCGTTGTCGCCAGCTTTGACATGCTGATCGATGATCACGAGGAGGAAGTGTCGGAAGGTGGGCGCACGGTCAAGCGCCGGGGCGTGTACCTGCTGCCCAATCTGTTTACTACCGGCGCTCTGTTCTGCGGTTTCTATGCCGTGGTGGCGGCCATGCGGGGCGACTTTGAAAGCGCGCCCATTGCGATTTTCTTCGCTCTCGTCTTCGACGGGCTCGACGGACGCATTGCCCGTCTGACCAATACGGCCAGCAAGTTCGGTGCCGAGTATGACAGTCTGTCAGATATGGTGTCATTTGGCGTGGCACCTGCGCTGGTCATGTTCAGCTGGGCGCTGGGTGACCTTGGCAAGTTCGGCTGGAGCGCAGCCTTCATTTATGTCGCCTGTGCGGCCCTCCGTCTCGCGCGGTTCAATACCCAGGTCGATACTGCGGATGGCAACTATTTCACCGGGCTGGCCAGCCCGGCGGCCGCATGCATTATCGCCAGCACCGTCTGGGTCAGTCACGACCTGGGCTGGGTGGGGACCGGATTGCCAGAAGAGGTAGCGGTCCTGGTCGCCATACTCACTGCCCTCGTGGGGTTGCTCATGGTGGCCAACATCCCCTATTACAGCTTCAAGATGGTCGACCTGCATGGCCGCGTGCCCTTTGTCGTCATCCTTATGGTCGTGCTGGTTTTCGGGCTTGTCACGGTCGATCCCCCCAGTGTATTTCTCATAGGCTTCCTCGCGTATGCCGTTTCCGGACCCGTGCTGCTGGTACGTCGCGGCAGGCCCGGTGCGGGCCCGGAAAAAAAGTAGCGCTTTTCGTTTAAAAGCCCTTGCGAGGTAGTCCGACCTGCGTATAATGCGCCTCCTCGGTCGGGCATAGCCCACCGGGAAAAACCTGCCCCTGGCGGTCAGGTGTTTGTTAACAGTCAGATGAAGACAGATGTGTGGGCACTTGTTGGGATAGTTGCTGAT
>JAWLGG010000374.1:0-3744 GCA_041685155.1 Chromatocurvus sp. | reverse complement strand
CTGAACGCGCCCTCGAAGTCCGCCCTGGTCCAGAACTACAAGGCCGGTGCCAGGGCGCGTGTGTTTCATCCCGCGGTCACGGTAGACCCGGCCTGCGGCTTCACCATCAAGGCCCTTGTGCGCATGGACAAGGGAAAAGCCAGGTACATGCGAACTCTTGCCTATGATCAGCAACGACTGCTGGCGGATCAGTGGTACGCCCTGAAAAAGTTCAGCGAGGCCCTTGTCCGCGAGGCACGCGAGAGACGCGCCAACGCCGAGGCAGTCGAAGCGCCGGATCTTTAGGGGGGAGTAAAACCGTGCTCCTGTCGTTCGCTACAGGCACGGGAAGCCTCGACTGTGTCGCGAATCACGCGCCGTCCGGTCGCCCGGATCACAGCACCCCTAGCGGGCGGCGTTCTGCTATCCTCCGTCTGGAACTGATGGAGCGATGCACGATGACCTCATTTATCCGGGACAGGCACTTTGTTACCGGTATCGCGGACGTTGATGAGCAGCACCACGGGCTTGTGGATCTGATCAACGCGTTTGGTGATCATATTTCGGTGGGCGATATATCGACGTCGGAGCCGACGGATATCGTCAACCGGCGGCGTGAGTACGCGCGCCATGGCATCGATCAATCCATGGGCGGCAGCTCCGCGCCATCGATGCCGGGGTCCCGCCCGCCAAAGCGTACGACGATGAACAGGATGTCGACGCAGGGCCGGTGCAAGCTCTTGTAGAAGCGATTTCAGGTCTTCTGCGCGTTGTCGAGGAAAAAGATCGGGAGCTGCATGCCAGTAACGTGGCGCTGGAGAATCGCGTCGCCGAGCGAACACTGGAACTGCAGCGCCTGAGTGACGCCATGCACCGACTCGCGATGCACGATCCACTGACTGGCCTGCCAAACCGGAGTCAGGCGACGGAGTCTCTCGATGCGCGCTGGCCCGAGAGGGCCAGAGATACAGTCAGCTGGATCATGATCGATGCAGATCATTAGCGGTCGGACGGGACACCGTGCGAACGACCCAGCAACCGACTGACTTCGCAGGCTTCACTCATGTTGTTCTTTGCTGAGTAGGGTCTCGAAGTCTGCAAAGGGTAGGGGTTTACTGAACAGGTAGCCCTGATAGAACTCGCAGTGCAGTTTCCTGAGGAAATCGAGATGCGCCTGAGTCTCCACCCCCTCGGCGATAAGCTGCATACCCAGGGCGTGCCCCATCGCAATAATGGAGCGCACGAGTTGTCCGCTCGCCTTGTCGGTTGGACAGCTGGCGATGAATCGTTTGTCGATTTTCAGCGTCTGGGCCTTGATCTCCTGCAGGTACGCCAATGAGGAATAGCCCGTACCAAAATCGTCGATCGATATCGATACGCCATGCTCACGCAGCGCCGCCAGAATATCCGTCGCGTCGCTGACGCGCTGCATGAGGGTGCTTTCCGTGAGCTCCAGTTCAAACGAAGTCGGCGCGAGTCCGGCTGCTCGCAGTTCATGCAGGATTTTCTCGACGAAGTCTGACTGATTCAACTGTATGGCGGAGATATTGAAAGCCAGGCGCAGAGGTCTGCTGTAGCGCTGACACAGGTCGGCCATCCGCTTTGCTGCCTTGCTGAGCAGTGTCTCGGTCAATGCGCCAATCAGGCCTGATTCTTCGGCGATGGAAATGAATGTTTCCGGCGATACGGGGCCAAGTTCGGGATGCTGCCAGCGAGCCAGTCCCTCGGCGCCGATGATCCGGCCGTCCGCTACCGAGACTACCGGCTGAAAATACACTTCAATCTGGTCATTCTCGATCGCCTGTCGCAGGTCAATCTCGAGAAGCAGTCGCTGCTGGGTGCTCGCGGTTGTTGTGCCATCAAGAAAGGTATGCAAGCCCGGGTTGTGCCGTTTGGCCTGGAACATGGCAGTCTCTGCACCTCGCAACAGCTCTACAGCCGTCTGCGCATCTACAGGGTATTGCGCGACGCCCGTGCTGAAACTCAGGGTGATGGCCGTTTTCTGGTCGACCTGGAAAGGGTGCGTACTGATGCCCCGTAGGCGAAGCAGAAAGTCGGACAATGCCCTGTCGTCACTGGA
This sequence comes from Chromatocurvus sp., assembly GCA_041685155.1. GTDB lineage: Bacteria > Pseudomonadota > Gammaproteobacteria > Pseudomonadales > Halieaceae > Chromatocurvus. The sequence goes on along the minus strand of JAWLGG010000374.1, from coordinate 1,685 downwards.
ATCGGGTACAAGAAGGGCGAAATGGTCTCCGCCAATCCGGGCAATATCCGCGTCTTCGCCTGCAACGCATTTCATCTGCTCTGCGAGCTGCCTGAGTAGATTGTCGCCCGCCTTATGACCAAAGGTTTCGTTGATCAGGTGAAATCTGTCCAGCCCGAAAGCGAGCAGGGCGAGACCTTTGCGATTTCTTGTGGCGACTTTGATGGCCTGAGTGGCCCACTCCAGAAGCGTCGCCTTGTTGGCGAGCCCGGTGAGCGGATCGTAGCGCCGCAGACTTTGCAGGCTGGACTGAAACTGCCTCAGTTCCGTCAGATCAGTGAATACGGCAGCGTAATTGATCAGATTGCCTTTCGCGTCATGGATGGCCGAGATCGACAGCCATTCCGGATAGACCTCGCCATTCTTGCGTCGATTCCAGATCTCGCCCTGCCAGTTACCATACTGGTCTATCTGCTGCCACATGCTTTCGTAAAAGGCTGAGTCCTGGCGGCCGGAGGACAGCACCCTGGGGTTTTTGCCGACGACGTCGGCCATCGCGTAGCCGGTAATCCTGGTAAAGGACGGGTTCACGCGCTGTATGTTGCGATCGGGTCCTGTGACCGTGATTCCCTCTGCGGCACTTTGCAGGATGGCCTCTGCCTGTCTTTCCTGCTGCTGCTGCGCGCGTTGTGCCGTGACATCAACGGCGGTGGACATGATCATGCCGTCAGGTTGGCCGGGTGATTCCAGCGCGCTTGAATAAAATGCCCAGATTCTGGTGGAGCCGTCCTTGCAGCGGATGGTGTAGTCGCCCTCATCGACCGTATCGTATTCGTGCTGCAGTGTTTCGATATGTGCGCGGACCTCGCCGGAGCGGTCGCCATAAGCCAGGCGAGTCCATTCAGCGACCGTCTTGAGCTCGTCTTTGTCATAGCCGGTCAGGTTGCACCAGACCGCGTTGACCTGTTCTATGGCGCCGTCCACACGGTGGAGCATGATGGGTATTGGCGCGGCGTCAAGGGCATTGTGCAGGCGCCTGAACGCCGACTCTCGCTGGATCTCTGCACGTTTTCTCGCCGTTATGTCCTGAATGGATCCCTCGAAAAAGCGTTCTCCATCCGCTTCTTCCGTGATACTTACGGATAACAGGGCGTAAATCTGTCTGCCTCTGGCCGATACAAGCTTGCGTTCGATTCTGCGAACCCCACCACTATTTACGATCAGGCTGCTGAGCTCCTCTCTCGCCGCCGGTGTCGGGTGGAAGTCGCTGGCGCGCCTGCCGATAAGGTCTGCCTTGGCGTCGACCTCCAGTATTTCACACATCGCCTGGTTGACACTGATCATCACTCCTACCGGCCCGGGGGTTGCCCTGTAAACCCCTATCGGTAGCCATTCGAGCTGGTCACGGTAGGCTTCCAGCTCTTTCTGGAATGCATAGAGCGGCGTCATGTCCTCTATGTTCGAGTGCAAGAGCACGCGCCCTTCATGGTTGATCGGGCCGGAGTAGACGTGGACGTCGCGGATGCTTCCCGACGCAAGCCGGTGGCGGAGCCGGAAAAAGTTCCTCTTGCGCGAACGTGCCGCCTTCATCTCCCGCAGGATTTCTTCAGGCGTCAGCGTATTGATCGTGGATATGCAGCGCCCGCGCAGTTGCTCGTAGCCATAGAAGATCTCTGCCGCTGTATTGGCATCGATGATCTGCATGT
>JAWLGG010000373.1:0-3750 GCA_041685155.1 Chromatocurvus sp. | reverse complement strand
GGTCTTGCCCGAACCCGTCTCGCCCGCCACGACCACCACCTGATGCGAGGAGATCGCGCGGGCAATGTCGTCCCGAAGCTGAGCGACCGGCAGGTCCTCGGGATACGTTATCGGGGGCACATCGCGTGCGGCTGTGTCGGTTTCCTGCATGGGATTCATGTCCGGACGCCCTCGCGGGCCCGGGCGGCGGGCCCGCGAGGGCGGGCTAGCCGATGCTGGCGTCTTCGCGGGGCGTGAACTGGTCCGGGTCGAGATACATGAGCTGCAGCATCACCGAGGGCTGGCCCTCGCTGGCATCGGCGCCAAGCACCATGACATTGGCCTCGTGATCATCGACCGTGGGAGCGGTGATTCCGAAAATCACCACGTTGCGATCGTGATCCGCGTGAAAGACCTTCACCGGCTTCTTGTCCCTGAGTGCCTCGACAATGTTGGCGATGAGGGTCGTAACGCTGGCGCGAAAACTGCCATAATTCAGGCGACCCCTGAATTCCGAATGATCGAGGCGGAGGTCAAAGCGCACCTCCGACTTGTCTTCCATCTGGACACGGGTCAGGGCAACCGGCGCACCCTCGCTGATTTCGCGGTACAGGTTCTTGGCGTCGGTTCGACTGGCTTCAAGGAATACCTTGTTCAGCAGGTTTACCGACAGCGTCAGGAACTTGTCCTGCGGAATGGACTGGGTCTGTGTCGCTGCCATTGCGGCCTCACTCCTGTTGCGAGGCGGCAGTCTAAACGCTGACCGACGTGAAAACCAGCAGCGACCGGCCCACCAGGCGAGGGATGCGAGTGATCAACCGGGACAACAGCCCCTGGGCGCCCTGCCCCCAGGCGCAGATCGACTGGACCGCAGCGGCTACACCGCGCTCGCGGGAATTCGGCGACATCTACTACAGCGCCGACGACGGACTGGCGGAGAGCCGCTACGTCTTTCTGGAGGGCAATTGCCTGGCCGAGCGCTTCGCCGAAGCGGAGACGCGGGTCTTTCGCGTGGGCGAGCTGGGCTTTGGCACGGGCCTGAACTTTCTCCTCACCTGGCAGCTCTTTCGCGAGTGCGCGGTGCCAGGTACCCGCCTGCACTACTGGAGCTGCGAGCGCTACCCCCTGCGCCGCGAGGATCTGCGACGGGCCATCGGCGCATGGCCGGTGCTGGCCCCCCTGGCCGGGCAGCTGGAGGCGCTCTATCCCCTGCCCGTGCCGGGCCAGCACCGCTGCCTCATGGACGACGGGCGAGTGCTGCTGGACCTGTGCTGGGAGGATGCGGGTGATGCGCTGGAAGACCTCGCAGCAGGCAGCGGGGGCTGTATCGACGCCTGGTACCTGGATGGCTTCGCCCCCGCGGACAACGCCGCCATGTGGCGGCCCGCGCTGTGGCCGGCCCTGAATCGCGCCAGCCGCCCCGGCGCCACCTTCGCCACCTTCACGGCGGCGGGCGAGGTGCGCCGAGGCCTGCAGGCTGCCGGCTTCGCGGTGCACAAGCGCCCCGGGTTCGGACGCAAGCGCGACAGCCTGGGGGGCATACTGGATACCGCCTCGGCGCCACCGACCGCCACCGTGACGCCCTGGGAGCAGGCTGCAGAAGTGCAGGGCCATCCTGACAGCGCGGTTGTCATCGGTGGCGGCCTCGCCGGCTGCATGACCGCCGCGGCGCTGGCGCGACGCGGCATTCCGGTCACGCTGATGGAGCGCAATAGCCTCGCCTCAGGGGGGTCCGGCAATGCCCAGGGCGTGATCTACACGCGCCTGTCGCACCGGCACTCGCCACTGACCGACCTGTCCCTGACCAGTTACCTGTTTGCACTGCGCGTCTACTCGCGGCTCTTCGCCGAGGGCGCACTGCGCCGTGGGGTGGACGGCGATCTCTGCGGCTGCTTCCAGATGGAGGGCCCGCAGACGCGACTCGCCGACGTCGGATCGGCGCTGCGCGACATGCCCCAGCTTGCCAGCGTCATGCTCCGTGACGCCGCCGCGGAGCACTGCGGCCTGACGCCGGGCGCCGACGGCATCTGGCTCCCGGGCTCGGGATGGCTGGACCCACGGGCGGTCTGCTCGGCACTTGCACTGACCGGCGCGGTGACTGTCATCGAGCAGTGTGGCGCGGTCTCCCTGCAGCGCAAGAACGGCCGCTGGGCGGTGACACCCGAAAAGGGCAATACCTGCAGCGCAGATACTGTCGTGATTGCCGCGGGTAACGACAGCAACCGGTTCAGCGAGCTAGACTGGCTGCCACTGCGCCCGGTGCGCGGCCAGACGACCACGCTGCCGGCGGCGGCACTGCCGGAGGGCCCGACAGCAGCATTCTGCCATTCCGGCTACCTGGCTCCGGCGCGCCTCGGGGAGTACTGCCTCGGAGCCACCTTTGCACCGGGGGATACCGATACCGCGCTGCGCGCCGAGGATCACCGCGACAACCTGCTGGCCCTGAGCAAGGCCGTTCCGGCCTGGTCCGCGGCCCTGGCTGCCGTGGATGTGGGGGCGCTGGGCGGTCGCGCCGAGCTGCGCTGCGCCTCGCCGGACTACCTGCCGATGGCCGGCCCCGTGCCCGTGCGGCCGGCGTGGCAACAGCGCTATGCCGGTCTCGCGGACAACGCCCGTCGGGTGATCCCGGAGCCCGGTGTTTATCACCCCGGCCTGTTCGTGAACACGGCCCACGGGTCCCGCGGCCTGACCACCACGCCCCTGGCTGCGGAACTGGTTGCGGCACTGGCCTGCGGTGAGCCGGCGCCGGTCAACCGGAGCCTCGTGCGCGCACTGGCCCCGGCACGGTTTATCATTCGCGACATCATTCGATGCGGGACCCGCCAATGAGACTCGCCCTGATCTGCCTCCTGCTGCTCGCCGCACGCGCGCCTGCTGTAGAGGTCCTCGACTACCACGTGCTCGAGCAGCGCGCCCACCCGCGCGAGAACTTCGTGCAGGGGCTGGAGATCGTCGACGGCAAGCTGCTCGTGGGCACGGGCAACTACGGCAGGTCCCGGCTGCGCCGCTACGATTTCGAGAGTATGACGCTGCTTGATGAGCAGGCGCTGCACCCGCGCCTGTTTGGCGAGGGCGTCACGCAGCTGGGACAGCGCATCTACCAGCTCACCTGGCGGTCCCGGCTCGGCGTGGTGTATCGCGCCGACGACCTGCGCCCCCTGGGACGCTTCAGCCTGCGCGGCGAGGGCTGGGGACTGACCAACAACGGCGAGCACCTGATCTACAGCGATGGCAGCGACACCCTGCGCTTCCTCGACCCGCAGACCCTCGACCTCGCACGCACGCTCGCGGTGACCCGGGACGGACACCCGCAGCGGCGGCTGAACGAACTGGAGTGGGTCGAGGGTCGCATCTGGGCGAATGTCTGGCAGACAGACGACATCGTCATTATTGATCCGACAAGCGGTAGCGTGGAAAGCCTGGTCCACCTGTCCGGACTCCTTCCCGACAGCGCGCGACGACCGGATACCGACGTCCTCAACGGCATCGCCTACGACCGGGACAGTGCCGCCGTGTGGGTCACGGGCAAGCACTGGCCGTTTCTGTACCGGATCGAGACCATCGCGCCCGCCGGCGAAGACGTCGGGGCCGGCGAGGGAGCAGAGGGCGCAAGTGAGGGCGAGACACGCTAGAATAGCCATTTTTCCAGCCACGGGACCATTATGACCATTGCACACAAGACCCCGCCCGCCGCCCACGCCAGCTTCCGACAACTGCAGGATGTGCCAATCGCCGCCCTCAACCTACGCGTGCAGCAGTTCGAGCACCGCG
>JAWLGG010000019.1:0-15487 GCA_041685155.1 Chromatocurvus sp. | reverse complement strand
GTAGTCGCCGCCATCGCGTTTCGCGCTAGTGCGGATACATCCTCAACGGCACCAAGACGTGGATTACAAACGGGATAAAGGGTAACTGCCTGGCGGTGTTGGTAAAGACGGACCCCGCCGCACAACCACGGCACAAGGGTATGAGCCTGTTTCTGTGCGAGAAAGGCGAGGGCTTCACTGTCGGCAAGAAGCTGAAGAAGCTGGGCTACCGCGGAATAGACAGTGCCGAGTTGATCTTCGAAGACTATCGCGTATCTGCAGACAACCTGATTGGTGGGGAGGAAGGCCGAGGGTTTCAGCAGGTGGCCGGCGGACTGGAGCTCGGCCGCATCAATATCGCGGCGCGCGGAGCCGGTATGGCGAAGGGTGCGACCGACAAGGCGCTGGCCTACGCGATGGATCGCAAGACCTTCGGCAAGCCCATTGCGGAGCATCAGGCGATACAGCTCAAGCTGGCAGAGATGTCGACCCGCGCCGAGGCGGCAAGACTGCTTGTGCAGCAGGCGGCGGAAAAATTTGATCGCAACGAACGCTGCGACCTCGAAGCCGGCCAGGCGAAGTTTTTCGCTTCGGAAGCGGCTGTGCAGAACAGTCTGGACGCGATGCGCGTATTCGGTGGCTACAGCTATTCGCCCGAGTACGAAATCGAGCGTTACTATCGGGATGCACCGCTGCTGTGTATCGGTGAAGGAACGAACGAGATCCAGCGCATGATCATCAGCAAGCAGATGGTGGCGCGGGCTTCCTGAGGCCCTGCAACGGCATGCGCCGAGGAGCAGTCAGCGCGCCGGGGCTTACTGCTCCGGCGGCCGCTCCCGGAACAGGTCAATCGACATCGCCGGCGCACTCTGAATCAGTAGCGCCCGCTTGCGCAGAAAGCGTCGGAAGCCGGAATCGCCCATGCGTGAGCCGCCGATACCCGAGAGGCAGAACGAGTTCTTCTCCACGTCATTGACGATGCCGGTAAGGCTGGCGTCATTAATGCTCACCGCTCCAACCTGCAGCCGCTCGCCGATCTCTGCCGCCTCGTCGACGTCGGCCGCAAAGACCGCCGCCGACAGACCGAATTCCGTGTTGTTCGCCATTCTGATGGCGTCCTGTACGGTATCGAAGGGAATCAGCGGTATCAGCGGGCCGAAGGTCTCCTCGCGCATGATCAGCATGTCGCTCGTGACTGAATCGAGCACCGTCGGCAGACACCACTTGCCGCCCCCGTGATGTTCGATGCGCCCACCGCACAGAATCTCGGCACCATGTGCGACCGCGTCGTCGAGCTGGGCCTGCAGGGTCTCGGCCTGGCGGGTAAAGATCAGCGGGCCTATCTCCCCGGCGGTCATGTCGGGCCAGTTTAGTTCGACCGCGCTGACCTGTGCCACGAGTCGCGCGCGGAAATCATCGTAGACCCGGCGATCCACATACACGCGCTCCAGAGACTGGCAGGCCTGGCCCGTCATGCCGATGGCGCTGCGCACGATGGCGGTGGCGGCATTGTCGAGGTCGGCGCTGGCGGTAACGATGGCCGGGTCTTTGCCACCCAGCTCCAGGAACGCCGGAATAAAGCGCCGCGCCGCGTGCTCGCCGACCTTGCGCCCGGTCGCGATGCTGCCGGTAAAGCAGATGGCATCGGCGTTCTCGACCACCGCCTGTCCGGTTTCCGGCCCGCCGGTGACAATGCGGAACACGCCGGCCAGCTCGGGTACCGCCGCGAGGCTCTCCGCCAGCGGCGCCGCGAAGCGGGGCGTGACCTCGCTGGGCTTCAGCAGCACGGAACAGCCCGCGGCCAGTGCCGGAATCGCGTCGATCAGCGCCAGCACAAGCGGCACATTCCACGGGCTGATGATGCCGACCACAGGGTAGGGCACGGCGCGGTGGCGATAACTGACGCTGGGGATCTGTTGCGACTGCCCCGGTGTGTATTCGGCCAGCAGAGCAGGAGCCCGGTCGCACCAGTGGGCGATGAAGTCGAGGGCTTTCTGCACCTCGAAATAGGCAAAGCTGCGCCGGCCGGTATCGGTCGCCAGCGCCTCGCCAATCTCTGCGCGGCGCGCGGCAATCGCCTCTGACCAGCGCTGCAATACGGCACAGCGCTGGTCGACGCCGGCGCTGTCCCAGGCGATCTGGGCACTGCGCATGGGCGCCACGACAGCGGCGACATCCTGCTCCGCGTAGATATCAATGTGGTAATCGACCGCGCCGGTGCGCGGATTGGTGACCGCCATCTGCTTCATGCGCTTTCCCTGAAACCGGGCGGCAGTCCCGCCGCGGGGGTGAACCCGTAGAGTTCCTCGTCCGGCAGTGCCGCCTGCACCAGGTCCCGGACCTTGAACAGGGCCTCCAGGTCGATGCCGGTGTTCAGGCCCATGGCCTCGAGCAGGAACACCAGGTCCTCGGTGACGATGTTGCCGCTGGCGCCGGGCGCCCAGGGGCAGCCGCCAATGCCGCCGAGGGAGCTGTCTATGGTGGTAAACCCGAGGTCCACGGCCTTGAGGGCGTTGGCCAGGCCCTGACCCCGCGTGTTGTGCAGGTGCACACCGGTCAATCGCTCGCGGCCGCAGTGCGCCCAGATGCCTTCGGCAAGTCGCTGCAGCTGTCGCGGATTGCCACTCCCGGTGGTGTCCGACAGGCCCACCTCGTCCACACCCATCGTAACCAGGGTCTCGGCCATGCCGATCACCCGATCCTCGGGCACGCGACCCTCGATGGTGCAGCCGAAGGCCGTGGCCAGCCCGACCTCGAACTTCGGACGCTGCTCCCGGGGCAGCGTGGCCAGGTAGTCGAGACAGCGTTGTATTTCCTCGCGCATCTGCTGGTGATTCTTCTTCACGTTGCGAATCGAGTGTGTCTCGCTCATCGAGAAGGGGATCGACACCTTGTGCACACCGGATGCAACGGCGGCTTCCAGCCCGCGCAGATTGGGCACCAGTGCGGCGACCGTGAGTCCTGGCAGCGTCCTGGCAAAGGCGACAATCTCGGCGGTGTCGGCGAGCTGTGGCAGCAGCTTTGCCGATACAAAGGAACCGACTTCAATCTCCGGTGTGCCCGCGCGATACTGAGCTTCAATCCACGCCTTCTTGGCCGCCGTGGGCATGATTGCGCTGATGCTCTGCAGCCCGTCCCGGGGTCCGACTTCGCTGATTTCGATGTCTACTGTCACGGCTGTGTTTCCGGTGTTTGCAAAGGGTTAACGGTAAAAGAACTATTGATATAACATAATAACAAATACCGGGCCCTGCAACAAAACCTTACCGTATGCGTTAAGCGCTAGCGAGCGTACGACTGCCTGCGACGATGCGGTCGATTTATCTGCTGTGGCACATCCGCAATGGTGGGGATGCCTGTAGTGCAGGATCGCCGACAGTCGTTGGGTGCCATCAAAATGCCACGACCGCTCCGGCCCAGAGCCCCACAGCAGAAGCCGCAGTACCCTTGGCCGCAAGCACAGCCTGACCAGTATCCGCACATCGGTACTTGATATGCGCGTCTCGCTGGGCATTGTTTTCTGGCTGTTGCGGACTGCCAATGGGATTTGCCGTTGTGCCTTTGCATCAACCGTCAGACCATGAAGCGTCCATGGGTCGCATGTGCGTTGGCCCCTTTGCAGGAGGCGTCGGCGACAGTTCCAGTACTCCGGGGTTCATGAGTCCCTGGGGGTCGAGTGCGTTCTTTAGCTGTTTTATCAGTGTCGCCGTGTCCGGGTGAAGTGCCGACAGATAGGGATAGGTCCGGCCAATCTGATTGGACGCGGCTCCCATCTGGTAAAACAGCTCTATGAGCTCGCTCCTGACCCGGTGAGCCACTGAGCGTGTTTTCGGATTATCAGGGGGCTCCTGCAGATCTCCGCTCGCTACCCGGGGGGTTTCCCTGTGCATGGGTAGCCATGAGTCTTTCCAGTGCAGTACGGGTTCATAGCTGAAGCAGTGGTTGGATAAAACTGTCAGTAACCTCGATACCTGTATGCTATTTTCCTCCATTTCATCCCGGTACTTTTCCAGTATGGCCTCTGCCGTTTCGTAGAGTTCGATGGCTTCGCTGTGGTTCACCTTGGCATTCAGGGCGACCCAGCGTTCACCGGCGGGCCCGACGATTCCCTCAAGAGGAGGGAACAGGTTGGCGCGTGCCGCGCGTGGAATGGAGTCTGGAAATGGCGTTCCGTTGAACCTGTGGGCAATTTTCGAGCAGCGCGCAAGGTCCTCCTTCAGGCCCGCCGTGCAGCGTGCAGAACAGGTCATGTGCAGTGAGTGTAGCGGAGTGTCCGCAAAGCGCCTGCCGCGCACCGCGAGTTTGAAGCCGGCCTTGAGCCCGCGCAGTAGATGGCTTTCCGCGCGCATGACATTGATCAATGTGCGCATATCGTGCGCCATATTGCCTCCAGCGACGGCATCCCGTGTCCTGGTCGGGTCGAGGACGTAGGCTTCCTCGGCGATATCGCAACGTGCAATCTCGCTGAGAGCAGCGATGGCTGATGTATGTGTGGCGAAGCCGAAAGAGGCAAAACCGCTGTGTTCTGGCTGTCGAATAATGCGCAGCGTGGCGGCAGTCTTCACTGCAAGAGACCCGGAGTCGTGAACCAGGAGTCCCGTCAGGTCAGGGCCGAAGGTGCGGTATCCTGGTTCCCGGCTGTTGCAGACTGACATCTGGCCGGTCAGGAGACGTCTGCCGCTGACCGTCACGGCCTCAATTCCAAGAACCAGTTCGGCCGCAGTGCCGTAGCGGGCGGTACCGAAGAAGAGTGCGCCGTTCGACAGGCCACCGCCGACTGTTGCGCCGGCGCCGGAGAAGGTACCCAGAAACGGGAGGCGTAATCCCAATGGGCACAGCGCGTCGTTGATCTGTTTCCAGGTGACGCCTGCCTCAACCTGGATATACATATTCTCCTGGCTGATCTTCAAAATGCTGTTCATGCGGCGCATATCAAAGACCACAGACTTTTCGTGGTTCGGGGTATAGCCCTGAACGTAGGTCAGTCCTCCCCCTCTCGGAATGACTGCGTATCCCAGTTGTGTACAGGTCTCTACCAGGCGCTGGACTTCGCTGGTGCTGGTTGGGGCGACCGCGGCTGCGCAGAGTTCACCGCGGTCAAAGAGGTCTGCGGAAAAGAAGGCGCGTGATTTGCCGTCTGTAAACAGATCGCCATCAATCAGGCATGCTTCCAGCCTCGACCGTATGCCCGCGTGCTTTTCCGTTGTCGGCGTCATGTCGGGTGTCGTCCCTGTCAGCTTACGCGAGCTTCCACACGCTGAGATACACAATGGCGCAAATGCATATCCACAAGACGCAGAGTATGGCTGTTGCCCTCGTATAGGCGGTACGTAGGGCTTGTTCATTCGCGGCGTTTGAGCCGTGGTCACGGATGTTCTGCCAGACAGAGAACCACTTGATCAGGCTGAGGCGAATGCCTATACCGCAGCTGATGACTCCGGCAAAAAACAGGAGCTTGACTGCCAGCCAGGTAGGCAGGCTGTTGATCGAGACGAGCCCCAGAATCCCGTACCCAGCCAGTACAAGAAGCAGGATATAACGAGAGCGGCGGTCGATGACAGCCAGGGTGGCGCCCGGTTTCGAGTGTCGGAGTCTGTGGGTGGCCTCAACGAAGATCAGCCACAGGAGCATGAACGATAGCGCTGCCCAGGCGGTTAAGGTATGACCGGGAACAAAGCCGTAAAGCGCTGCCAGTGCTACCCCCAACCCCAGCTGCAGGACCAGCGCGTAGCGCACGTGCTGGTCCACATCCATCACATGCTCCATCAGGCGATTGCGCTCTCGAAAATCCATACTGGACGACCAGGACACGTAGCGAAAGGTGCTGTTGATGACAAACTCGGATCCCAGCCAGTAGCCGAGTACAGCGATGTGTGCTACGAGAAGCACGGTAATCATCATTCGGCGGGGCGTCCAACAGGTACGACCTTGTATTCAGAGAGCTCGTAGTGGGTCTGCATATAGCCGCCGACAATTGCGCGTAGCAGGGTATAGTGCCCATCATTGGTGCACCACAGGTCATATTCCGGATGTTCCTCCGGGAGTCCGGGGACGTCGACCAGTCGAAAATGCAGGGCATCAAACTCGCCGGCCGCGACTTTGATGCGTTCCTCGTCCACGAATTCAATGGCGACGTCGACATTGAACAGCATCGGTCCCGTTGCACCGCGATGATCGGGTGAAGATAGCGGCAGATTTTTCACCGTCTGTACGGCCTCGCCACTGGATCTGTCGTAGAGGCGCATGAGAAACCCATCATTGATCATAGCGTGGTTGCCAAAAGCGCGGACAGGCTCGGCATAGGTCATTCTCTGGCTGACACGGCCTTCAATCTGCGTCATCGCCTCACATTCGGCGACATTGCCCTCGAAACAAAACCAGCCGGAACCACGGAATTCTTCCCCTACGCTGATGCGTGTGAAGCAGTCTGTCGTTAATCCGTCTGAGTTGAGGCTGGAAACGACGTCGCGTACCACCATCGGTGAATCGTCGATCTCGCTATGTGCTGAAATCGTCCGTCGGCCGTCAGCGTGGATATCAATGCGGAAGTTCTCGCGACCGCGTTCCTGCCCTTCACGTTCTTTCTTGTTACTCGTATAGCGGATCTTGCCGGTGATTGAGTAGGGTGCTTCCATGGTGTTTCTTCTCCACAACAGGTTGCTGATTGCCATCCAGCCAGGCGGTACGCATCATGCTTCAAGGGTTTTCGTCCGGGATAAATCAGGCGCCTTCCTTTCAGAGCGCAGTGCTTGTGCGCGGGAGGCATGTTCTTCGCTTATTCAACAGGGCGAGCGCGGTCCCACTTGGTATCTGCTATTCCGGGAAACCGCTCCCGGAACGCGGTAAGGCCTGCTCAGGTTCCTGCGGTCCGGCTTCGCTGATTTCGATATCAACTATCACTGTTATGCTTCCGCTGATCGCAGTAGGATTCACGTTAAAAGGATTATTGATATATCATAATAACAAATGCGCCGTAATGCAGCAAAATGCGGCGTATACATCGAACACAAGGACAGTCGCCGATCCGGTATCCGGCTCGGCTCGGGTAAACAGGGAAGGTAGCAGAATGCAGCAGTCAACGCTTCCTCTCGATGGCATTCGCGTCGTCGAGTTCACGCACATGGTCATGGGCCCTGCGGTGGGCGTCATACTCGCGGACCTCGGCGCCGAGGTGATCAAGGTGGAGCCGGTCGGTGGCGACAATACCCGACGTCTTACGGGGTCGGGTTCCGGTTACTTTCCCATGTACAACCGGAACAAGAAAAGCATCTGCGCGGACCTCAAGTCGGAGGAGGGGGTCGAGCTCGTGCATCGGCTCGTCGGCCGGGCGGACGTCGTGATCGAGAACTTCCGTCCCGGCGCCATGGACAGGCTCGGTTTCGGCTACGAAGGGCTGCGGGAGCTCAATCCACGGCTGGTGTACTGCTCGCTGAAGGGTTTCCTGTCGGGACCCTATGCCCACCGGACCGCGCTCGACGAGGTCGCGCAGATGATGGGAGGGCTGGCCTACATGACAGGCCTGCCGGACCGCCCCATGCGCGCTGGCTCGTCGGTGATCGATATCACCGGCGGAATGTTTGGCGTAATCGGTATTCTCGCAGCTTTGGAGCGACGGCACCGCACCGGCGAAGGAGAGCAGGTGACCAGTTCCCTGTTCGAGACCACCGCGTTCATGGTGGGGCAGCACATGGCGCAGCAGGCCGTGACCGGAGAAATGCCCCAGCCCATGTCGGTGCGCAGCTCGGCGTGGTCCGTGTATGACATCTTTGCCTGTGCCGAGGGGGAGCGGGTGTTCGTGGGTGTGGTCAGCGATACCCTGTGGAAGGCCTTCTGCAGGGAATTCGGCCTCGACGAGTTCGCCGCCGACCCGGGTCTCGCCGCGAACAACGACCGCGTGCGCCAGCGCGAACGCATCCTGCCCGTGATCAGGGAGGTCTTCTCGGAACTGCCCAAGCAGGCATTGATGGATCGCCTCGAGCGCGCGGGCGTGCCCTTCGCGCCCATCAACAGGCCGGCGGACCTGTTCGATGACCCCCATCTGGGTGCTGCCGGTGGACTGCAGACCGTGACGCTGTCTGACGGTACGCATGCGGGAGAGACCACGCGACTGCCGTCGTTGCCGCTGGAGCTGCACGGCGAAAAGTTCGGCCTGCGGCAGGATATCCCGCGTGCCGGCGAGCACACCGAATCAGTGCTGCGGGATATCGGCTATAGCGACGAGGAGATTGCGGCGCTGTTCACGGGCAAGCGCGTCGCGGGAGATCACACCTAGTTGGCCAGCGGCAGGCGCTCTCGGTCGCCGATCAGAGATAGACCCACGGTCGTCGCTGTCGATCCCCCTGCTCGAACGCGTCGATATCGTCCGCACGCTGCAGCGTCAGCGCAATGCCGTCCAGCCCTTCCAGCAGCATGTGCTTCTGCGCCGCCTGCAGGTTGAACGCGAAAACCCGGTTATCCGCTGTCTCTACCTGCTGTGCCGCCAGGTCGATGCGCAATGGCCGCCCTTGCGGATCGCTCTCCACATCGGCGGCGATTGCCTCCACCTCACTCCCCGGCAATACGATGGGCAGCAGGCCGTTGCGGATGCAGTTGCTGTAGAAAATGCTGCCGAAAGAGCTGGCGATGATCGCCCGTATGCCGTATTCCGCCAGTGCCCACACTGCGTGCTCCCGGGAGGATCCGCAGCCGAAATTGCTGCCAGAGAGCAGAATGCTGGCGCCGCTGTAGTCGGGCTGGTTGAGCACGAAATCCGGGTCGGGCTCGCGGCTTCCGGGCAGGGTGTAGCGCCAGGCGGCGAACAGGCCCTCGCCGAGCCCGGTGCGCGAGACGCGCTTCATTTCCCGCGAGGGAATGATGGCATCGGTATCCACATTGTTGCGCATCAGCGGTGCGGCGATACCCCGGTGAACCTGGAACTTCTGCATGGCTATGCGTCCCCGGCGGCGCAGATCGCGCCCTTGACCGCCGAGGCGGCGACGGTGACCGGGCTCGCGAGGTGGGTGCGTGTGCCTGGGCCCTGTCTACCCTCGAAGTTGCGGTTGGTGCTGGAGATGACGCGTTTGCCTTCGCCAAAGGTCTCGCCCCCGGCATAAAAGCACATGGAGCAACCGGCCTCGCGCCAGGAGAATCCGGCCTCGACGAAAATGCGATCGATACCCTCTGCCTCCGCCGCGGCCTTGACCTGGCTGGAACCGGGCACGCAGACAGCAGCGACCCCCGGCGCCACCCGTCTGCCCTTGAGGTACTGGGCGGCCATGCGCAGGTCGCTGAGGCGGCTGTTGGTGCAGGAGCCGATAAAGGCGGCATCAATGGCAAGGCTCTGCAGCGGCTGGCCCGGCTCCAGGTCCATGTAGCGCAGTGCCTTGTGCATGCCCTCGCGTCGCTTGGTGTCGGGCTCCGCCGCAGGGTCGGGCACGCGGGCAGACAGCGCGACGCTGTGCTCGGGGCTGGTACCCCATGTCACTGTGGGCGCGATGTCGGCACAGTCAATGTGTATCTCGCGGTCGAAGCTGGCGCCCTCATCGCTGGCGAGGGATAGCCAGTGGTCGGCAGCACTTGCCCAGGCGTCCGCACCGGGTGCGAACTCCCGCCCGCGCACGTAATCGAGGGTTTTCTCATCGGGCGCGACAAAGCCGGAAAACGCGGAGAACTCCACGGCCATGTTGCACAGGGTCATGCGTGCCTCGATACCCAGGTCACGAATCCCGCTGCCGGCGAACTCCACGGCATAGCCGGCGCCCCCGCCTGCGCCGTGCTGGCCGATGAGATGCAGAATCATGTCCTTGGCCGTGACCCCTGGCGCCAGGTGTCCGCTGAAGTTCACCCGCATACTGAGTGGCTTTCGTACCCTGAGGGTACTGGTGGCCATGGCGTGTTCCGCCTCGGTTGAACCGATGCCCCAGGCCAGGGCGCCCAGGCCACCGAGCGTGCAGCTGTGGCTGTCCGGGCAGACCATGGTAATCCCGGGCAGGGCGATGCCGAGTTCGGCGGCGATCACGTGCACGATGCCCTGCTGCGGGTCGTTGACATCGAACAGCCGGATGCCTGCCGCCCGTGTCGCCTGTCGCGTCGCCAGTATGAAGTCCTTGCCGCTGGGCATCTGTGTCTCGTCACCGCGGCCCGGGTAGGTGTCAACGATGTGATCCATGGTGCAGAAGACGCGGCGCGTATCGCGTGGCGCCCGCTGTGCATCGACAAGGCCCTGCAGTGCCAGACTGCCGGTGCGCTCGTGCAGGAACACGCGATCGATGTAAAGAAGGTGCTCGTCGTCGCCAAGGTCGGCGACGTGGTGCAGGTTCCAGAGTTTATCCAACAGTGTTTCAGGCATGTGGGGATCGGTGGGCCCGTTGGGAATTCCATGTAATATACATATATTAATATAACATTTGCGCGGGGACGAGCCGGAATTGCACTTTTATCCGCTGGTCGGCAATAAGCCGGACAACTGTTTGCGTTGCCGCGGCCCGGCTGCGGCCGACCATTATGCCTGGACAAACCCCCCGGAGTCCTAGCATTCTCGTCGTTTTCCTCCCGATGAATCCGGTGATGTATTTGCCCGGTGCGGGATGCTCATTGCGGGGAGCGCCGGCCCCTTGACGGCAGAGGTAGATCACGTTGTTCACACCCGAAGTCATGCTGCTCTGCGCCGCTGCCGCATCCATCGCCTTTGTGCACACCCTCGTGGGCCCGGACCACTACCTGCCGTTTGTTGCACTGTCCCGTAGCCGGGGCTGGACTCTGGGCAAAACGGTGCGTGTCACCCTGTTCTGTGGCGCTGGCCACATCGTGGGATCGGTCCTGCTCGGGCTGGCCGGCCTGTACATCGGTATTCAGCTGAACGTCCTCGAGTGGGTGGAAGGCATGCGCGGTGATCTTGCCGCCTGGGCTTTGGTCGCTTTCGGTTTCATCTACATGAGCTGGGGTTTGCGTCGCGCCTACCGGCAGAGACCCCACACACACTGGCACTCCCATGATGGCGTCAGGCACAGCCACCGGCATACTCATGACGCGTCCCATGCGCATCCGCACACCGGGCCGGATGCGGTGACGCCTGCCAGCGAGCGTCGAACGCTGGTCGGCTGGGGCATTTTCATCATCTTTGTTCTGGGTCCCTGCGAGCCCCTGATACCGCTGTTGATGTTTCCCGCTGCCCGCGAAAGCCTGCCGGCGCTGGCTGCCGTGACGACGGTGTTCGCTGTGGTCACGGTCGCCACGATGCTGGCTGCCGTTCTCGCCGGATTCTGGGGGGCGCGTCGCCTGAGGCTGCCCGGCGTTGCCCGCTTCGGACAGGCGATCGCCGGTGGCGTCATTCTTAGCTGTGGTCTCGGAATCGCGGTGCTCGGTCTCTGATTTTACGCCCCTCTGCGGCAGCGGGACGGATCAGGGGGCGTCCGCACGTGGTAATAATTTGCTAAATCAGTATATTGATATATGTTTATATCATATGCTAGTTTCGTAGTGAGCCGAAGCCCGGTCCGCGCCACCGCGGGCCGTCTATCAATATAATGAAAAGTGCTGGGGAAGACTCATGATAAAAGCCAGAAAACCGCTTGCCGCCGCCATTGCCGCAATCACCCTTGCGTCAGGCTTCGCGTTGACTTCGACGCCTGCACTGGCGCAGGACGGCGCCACGATTCTCGAGGAAGTCATGGTCACGGCGCGCAAGCGCCAGGAGAGCCTGCAGGACATTCCCGTCGCGGTGTCAGCGCTGTCTGCACAGGATCTGCAGAATCTCGCGCTGCAGGACCTCGACGACATTGCGAAAGTGACCGCCGGCCTCGTTTTCGACAATGACTTTTCGCGTACGGCGAACCGTCCGGTAATCCGCGGTCAGGCAAACATTCTGAACGAGTCCGGGGTGGCTTACTTCATCGACGGCGTCTACATCACGGGTTCCATTGCGGACTACGATCTCAATGACGTGCAGCGTATCGAGGTGGTGAAGGGGCCCCAGAGCGCGCTCTACGGCCGCAACACCTATGCCGGCGCAATCAATATCGTGACCAAGGATCCGGGTGACGAGCTGGAGGGCACGCTGACCGTCGAGGCGGCAGAAGACAGCCAGTATGAGATTGCCGGCTCCGTGCGCGGTCCGCTCATTCCGGGAGTGCTCCGTGGCAGCCTGGCGGGCCGATACTACGAGCGCGGTGGCATCTTCGACAGTTCGTTTGACGGAGCCGCCATTGGCGAACAGGAGTCCCAGTCCCTGTCCGGCCTGCTGCTGTGGACGCCCGGTGAACGGACCGATGTCAGGTTCCGCGCCTACTACTCCGAGCTGGACGACGGGCAGCCGGCGCTCTACCGCCAGCCGGCCTCTGAGAACAACTGCTTTGCCGACAACGGCAGCTATTACCTGGGGCTCGGCCGCTATTACTGTGGTGTCGTCGAGCCGCGCAACCCATCCAGCGATTATTCCGTGCAGGCGCCGGATGCGGGCGATCGGGTCGACCTGACCCAGCTTAGCCTGAAAGTCGATCACGAACTGAACGAGCGCTGGAGCTTCACCTCCATCACGGGCTACAACAAGCGCGAGGCCACGCAGATCACCGAGGCGGATTACGGCCCGACAAATTTCCAGACCAGCGTCTTTGCGCGTTTTCCGCTCGGGGCGCCGCCGGCACCCTTTGGCCTGGTGACGGCCGGCGCGCTGGACTTCACGTTCTCCTTTGATAACGATCGCGAGGATTTCTCGCAGGAGTTTCGCTTTGACTATAGCGGCGACCGAGTGCGCAGCAGTTTCGGCGTCTATTATTTCGAGGAGGATGCCAGCAACACGGACAACCGGCAGCTGCCCGCCAATGCCGAGGCTCTCGCCGCAGCCAGTTTCGGTGCGCGTCTCGCGGAAGAGGCGGCGATCTGCGCGGCCAATCCCATCTGCGTGACGGCGTTCCCGGTAACGCCGCCGTCGACGGTGGGCGCACCGTCGCGCAACCGCTCGAGTTCGGAGCTGGAGAACAGCGCCGTCTACGGCCTGCTCGCCTACGACCTCACGGACGCCCTGACGCTGACGGTGGAGGGGCGCTACCAGCGTGAGGAGATCTCCCAGGTGGCCATTGCCCAGACCGCGGGCAATCCGATCACCAATGTGACCGACAGCTCCGAGACCTTCAATTCCTTCACGCCACGAATCACCCTGGACTGGAAGATCAACGACGACCATATGGTGTACGCGCTATATGCCGAGGGTACCAAGCCCGGCGGTTTCAACAGTGCGGCGGCCATCGAGGGAGGCGTGCCCTCGTTTGACGAGGAGGATCTGCAGTCCTTCGAGGTGGGCAGCAAGAGCCTGTTCCTCGATGGCCAGCTGCGTCTGAATACCTCACTGTTCTACAATGAGCTCGAGGGTTACCAGCTGACCCAGAATGTTCAGGGCGCCGGCGAGATCACCTCGGCAACGGTCAACGCCGGCGACGCCGAGCTGACCGGACTGGAAGTCGAAGTCCTGTATCGCCCGGTTGCGGCCCCCGGCCTCACCGTGACGGCGAACTACGCCTACATTGACCCTGAGTTTACCGACGGCTTCGACCTGAACCAGGGCCTGCTCAATGACTTCGCCGATGACGGCCTGAACAACTGCTCCACCGGGCTGCAGTTCGAGGGCGCGGAATGCTCCGGCGACACGGTGGCTCTCGGCTCCATCTCGGGCAAGCAGGTGCCGCGTACCTCAAAGAACACGGCGTTTTTCGACGTGGAGTACCGCGGTGCGATCAGCAATGGCTGGGACTGGTTTGTCGGTGCCAATTACTCCTACGAGGAGAGTCGCTTCGCGCAGGTACTCAATCATGCGGAGACCGGTGACATCGAGCTGGTCAACGCGCGGCTCGGGTTTACCAGCGACCGCTACTCGATCAACATCTGGGGCAAGAACCTGACAGGTGAGGATGCCTCTCCCTTTGTGCTGCGCTATGCCGATGCCGGAGACAGCCTCAAGCGCAACTTCGTCGGCACCGCGCGCCGCGATACGTATTTTGGTATTACGGCCACCGCTCGCTTCTGACGCGCTGTTTCCATACGCCCGCGGCCACTTGTGCAGTGGTCGCGGCCACAGCCCCGGCATTCGTTGTGCTATGGTGAGTTCTGGACGACTTCGCGTGGCAGGATGCTGACTGAGGGGGGAGATGGACAAGCAGACCGTGGTCGTCGTGACCCTCGTCCTGTACAAGGTGCTGCTGATCGGCATCGGTATCTGGGCGTCGCGGCGCACCCACAGTGAGGACGATTTTTTCCTCGGCGGCCGCGGACTCGGGCCCTGGGTTGCCGCCGTAAGCTACTCATCAAGCGCCTCGTCGGCGTGGACGCTGCTCGGCATGAGCGGGCTGGCCTATGTGGTCGGTGTCTCGGCAATCTGGGTCGTGCTCGGGTCCATCATCGGCATGCTGGTTGCCTGGGGCTGGATCGCGCCCCGGCTGATGGCGTTCAGCCGAGTGCACGGGCACATTACCCTGACCGACCTGCTGCTGCACGAGACAGTGGGCGGCTGGCGCAGCGCCATGAAATGGAGCGCCTCGCTGATCGTCACGATCTCCTTCGTGTTCTATGTCGCCGCGCAGTTCCAGGGGGCCGGCAACACCTTTGCCAGCACCTTTGACCTGTCCATGCGCAGCAGTATTGTCCTCGGTGCCGGCATTATCATGGTCTACACCCTGCTCGGCGGGTTCTGGGCGGTGAGCGTGACGGATACGGTGCAGGGCCTGCTGATGGCCGCGACGGCGCTGTTGCTGCCGGTCGCCGCGCTGATCGAGGTGGGCGGGTGGCAGGGCTTTGTCAACGGCCTGGAGACGGTGAGCACCCCGCAGCAGCTCGGCTTTACCGCGGGAAATGCCGGGCTGGTCGCAGTGGGCGTCGTGATCGGCGGTCTCAGTATCGGTATCGGTACCTACGGCCAGCCGCACCTGTTGGTGCGATTCATGGCGCTGCGGGATGCCAGTGCCCTGCGCTGGGGCCGTTGGATCACTATCTTCTGGTACCTCATCGTTTTCCTCGGCATGTGCTTCCTCGGGCTGGTGGGGCATGTCCTGCACGCGGGGGTGGACAATCCGGAGACCATCTTCTTTGTTCTCACCGACAGTCTGTTCCCCACCGTGCTCGCGGCCATACTGCTCGCCGCCGTGCTCTCCGCCATCATGTCCACCGCCGACAGCCAGCTGCTGGTGGCTGCGAGTGCCATTTCCCATGACCTTGGTCTCGGGCGTCGCCTGCCCGGCGGTGTCATGCTGGTGTCCCGTCTGACCATTGTCGCGCTGGTCGTCGCCGCCGTGCTGGTGGCCATCTACCTGCCGGAGAAGATCTTCAGCCGGGTGTTGTTTGCCTGGATTGCACTGGGTTCTGCCTTTGGCCCACTGATGTTTGCGCGCCTGCTGGAAATCCGGATAGCGCCCGCGGCGGCACTCGCCTCCGTGCTGTTTGGTTTCACCCTGGCCGTGGTGCTGTACCTGGCGCCCGACACGCCCGGCAGTATCGCCGAGCGCTGCCTGCCCTTTGTACTTGCCAGCCTCATTCTGTGGTGGGG
>JAWLGG010000372.1:0-3762 GCA_041685155.1 Chromatocurvus sp. | reverse complement strand
GCGCGCACCGTTCTCAATGCCGGCCCAAAGCGGGTGATCGCGTACCTGCCGCACCTCGTTCCAGCCCATGTGCGGAACCTTGAGGCGCTGACCCTGCGCGTCCGCAAGCGGATGACCGAAGAACCTCACATCGCCCGGTATCAGGCCCAGGCAGTCGACACCGCCGTTCTCTTGCGAGCGCTCCATGAGCGCCTGCATGCCGACGCAGATGGCCAGCACCGGCTTGCGCTCATCGGACAGCGCCCGGGTCAGCAGCTCGTCACAGCGCAGCCGGCGGATCTCCGCCATGCAGTCGCGGATTGCACCGACCCCGGGGAAAACAACCCGGTCCGCAGCGCTGATCTCGTCGGGATCGCAGGAGACCACAACACGTCCGGCACCCGCGTGCTCCAGCGCGCTGGCCACCGAGTGCAGGTTGCCCATGCCGTAATCAATAACCGCGACGGTCCCCGTCATGCGGCCTACAGCACACCCTTGGTGGATGGCGTAACACCGGCCATTCGTGGATCCTCCGAAAGCGCCATGCGCAACGCGCGGCCAAAGGCCTTGAACACGGTTTCCGCCTGATGGTGGGCGTTCTCACCGCGCAGGTTATCCACGTGCAGGGTGACCAGGGCGTGATTGACGAAGCCCTGGAAGAACTCGTGGAAGAGATCGACGTCAAAGGTGCCGATCACCGCGCGGGTGAAGGGCACCTGGAACACCAGGCCCGGGCGGCCGGAAAAATCCACGACGACCCGCGACAGCGCCTCATCCAGCGGCACATAGGCGTGGCCATAGCGCAGGATGCCCTTCTTGTCACCGACCGCCCTCGCGAACGCCTGGCCGAGCGTGATGCCGATATCCTCCACCGTGTGGTGGGCGTCGATGTGCAGGTCGCCCTCGGCCTCAACGGCGATATCCATCATGCCGTGCCGCGCGATCTGGTCCAGCATGTGCTCGAGGAAGGGCACACCCGTCCTGAAGTCGGCCTTGCCGCTGCCGTCGAGATTCACGGTGACGGTGATCTGCGTCTCCAGGGTATTGCGTGTGACCGATGCCTTGCGTTCAGTCATTGCCTGCTCCGGGTATCCTGCGGGGCGCCGGGTTCTGCCCGACGCGGGGAAAGCGGCGCATTATAGGGCGTTGTGCGGCGTAATTCACCACACTGCGCGGCAACCTGCTCCTCACTGCACGGCAACTGCGCCGTTACCAGCCGTGTCAACACCGCTCTCGCGGCGGGCAGCCGAGTTGACCGATTCTGATCGTTGCGTCGCGCGCTTCGCGCTATAGACTGGTCGTTGCAGCAGCCACCTGCCTCTTGCCACCCGCCGGAGCGGAGCTATCATGGCCACACTGGCATTCGATTCGCTCAGGTACGCCCGTCGCCTTCGCGAGGCGGGCGGTCCGGCGATCCGGGTGCCCAAGCCCCAGGCCGACGCGCAGGCGGAGCTCATGGCGGAAGCATTTGGTTTCTACGCAGACAACATCCTGACAAAGGATCACTTCGAGGCGGTGCTAGACGCGCGCTTCGCGCAGCAGGATGCCAAAAATGGGTTCAGCGCACCCTTCGGTTCACTGGTGGGCCTGATCGGCAGCGAGTACCTGCTTTTTGGCACCAGCTTCAGTGGCACCGCCCCGACGGCTGGCGACCTCTCGTTGATCTACTGGGATTCAAACTACGGCGATAACAGCGGTTCCATTGACGTGGCGATCAGACTGGGTGACAGCCAGAGCCTGATTGCCCAGAGCGTGCCAACGCCCGGCAGCCTCGCGCTGCTCGGCCTGGGCATGGCGGGCCTGACACTGGTGCGTCGCCGCCGAATGGGCTGAGAGCCAACCGCTGCCCGCTTCGCGGGGGCCGGCGGCGCCGAACTGGGCAGGCATTGGTCCCGCACCGCAAATCCCCTACCGTCTTCGCAGTAACGCGGAGACACCCCATGGCCACCCCACTTTCAGGCAGGCTTCTGGCCTGGTTCGAGCAGCACGGTCGCAGGCACCTGCCCTGGCAGCAGGAAATCTCTCCCTACCGCGTGTGGGTCTCCGAGATCATGCTGCAGCAGACGCAGGTAAGCACCGTTATCCCGTATTTCGAGCGCTTCATTCGGTCCTTCCCCACAGTGCAGGACCTCGCCGAGGCCCCGATCGACAGCGTGCTGCACCACTGGACCGGGCTCGGCTACTACGCCCGGGCGCGCAACCTGCACCGCGCCGCGAGGATTGTTTGCAGCGAGCTTGGCGGGGTATTCCCGGATAGCGTGGACGGTCTCGCCGCGCTACCCGGCATCGGCCTCTCCACCGCCGGGGCCATCGTGAGTATCGCCTGCGGCGCGCGGGCACCGATCCTCGACGGCAACGTCAAGCGGGTGCTGGCGCGCTACCACGCCGTGTCGGGCTGGCCGGGCAGGGCCGATGTGCTCAGGACCCTCTGGGCGCACGCCGAAGCACACACCCCGCAGCAGCACGTCGCCGACTATACCCAGGCGATCATGGACCTCGGGGCGACCGTCTGCACTCGCAGTTCGCCCGCTTGTTGTAAGTGCCCACTCTCAACAGACTGCCTAGCTTTCAAGCAGGGGAACCCTGCGGAGTACCCGGGGAAAAGGCCGCGCAAGGCCCTGCCGGTGCGTCGCACGACCTTCGTTCTGGTGCGCTGCAAGGGCGGTGAATGGCTGCTGGAGCAGAGGCCACCGAGCGGCATCTGGGGTGGTCTGTGGTGCTTTCCGTCGCTGCCCTTTGCTGAAATCGAGTCCGGCGGCCCGGAAACTGCCCCCGCGGAAAGCGCCCGGAGCTGGTGCCTCGATCAGCTGCATGCAGAGCCCGGCGATGCCAGGTCCATGCCATCGTTTCGCCACACCTTCAGCCATTACCACCTCGACATCACGCCCGTGCGCGTGCGTATCGACGATGCTCCCGGGGGTATCATGGCAGGCAGTCGATTCCTCTGGTATAACCCGCAGTCACCCGCACAGGTCGGCCTGGCTGCGCCCGTCGTGCGCCTGCTGGCAGACCTGGCAAAGGAAGACTGACAGGCAGGAGACCCCCGTGACGCGTATCGTGATGTGCAGGAAGTACCAGGAAGAGCTGGAAGGGATGGACAAACCGCCATTCCCCGGCCCCCGCGGCGATGACATTTTCGAGAATGTGTCGAAGAAGGCCTGGGAGGCCTGGCAGGCGCACCAGACCCTGCTGATCAACGAAAAGCACCTGAGCCTGGCGGACGCAGAAGCGCGCAAGTACCTGCAGCAGGAGATGGACAAGTTTTTCAGGAACGAAGAGGTGGATCGCGCGGAGGGTTATATTCCGCCCGCACAGACCGACTGACGCCGGGGCTCGCCTCAGTAGGGAGCGCCGGCGGCAACCAGATAACGGTCACGCAGCGTTGCCAGATCCTGCGCATCGACGCCCAGCTCCAGCGCCAGGAAGCTCTGCACCGAACCATAGTCCTGCTCTATGCGGTCGAGGGCAAAACGCAGGTAGGGCACCCCGGCATCGGTCAGCAGCGGCTCTGCTGCATGTTCACGATCCCGGTCCTCAGAGTAGCGCAGCATAAGCGCCGCAAACCAGTTGTCTTCCGCCGCCTGCGCAAGATCCACATCGCCGCGCTCCACGTCGGGTCGGCGATAGCGGGTTGACAGCAGGTAGTCCTGCACGACCACCTCACGCGGCACACCCAGTGCGAGCAGCAGCAGCGCCGAGGAAAGCCCCGTGCGGTCCTGTCCGGCTGAACAATTGACCACCAGCGGCACGTTGCCAGCCACACGTTCATCACAAAACTGTGTC
>JAWLGG010000371.1:0-3769 GCA_041685155.1 Chromatocurvus sp. | reverse complement strand
TGACCAACGGCGGGGTATTCGGTTCCCTACTCTCTACTCCGATTCTCAATCCGCCGCAGACGGGAATCCTCGGGATGCACAAGATCCAGGAGCGTCCCATGGCAGTGGACGGTCAGGTGGTGATTCAGCCGATGATGTACCTCGCGCTATCCTACGATCATCGACTGATCGACGGCAAGACGGCAGTGCAGTTCCTCGTGGCGGTGAAGGACCTCATTGAGGATCCGGCGCGCATACTGCTCCAACTTTAAACGCAGGCACAGGAATTCATCATGGCAGAGAAATACGATGTTGTTGTTATCGGCGCGGGACCCGCGGGTTATGTCGGCGCCATCCGAGCTGCGCAGCTGGGCCTGAAGACCGCCTGCGTCGAGCTGTGGACCGGTGACAAGGGCAAGTCTGTGCTCGGCGGCACCTGCCTGAATACCGGCTGCATACCGTCCAAGGCGCTGCTCGACAGCAGCCAGAAATTTGCCGAGGCCCGCGACACCTTTTCGGAGCACGGTATTGGCGTAAAGTCTCCCACGATCGATGTCGCGGCAATGCAGAAGCGCAAGGAGGCTATCGTCGGTCAGCTGACAGGCGGTATCGCGGGCCTGTTCAAGCACAATGGCGTCACGGTCATCGAGGGCCGGGGCAAGGTGCTCGCCGGTGCAAAGGTGGAGGTCACCAACAGCAAGGGCAAGGTCAGCGTGATCGATGCCTCTAACGTGATTATTGCCGCGGGCTCCGAGCCGGTGCGGATTCCCCCGGCGCCGGTGGACGACGAGTACATTGTTGATTCCACGGGAGCCCTGGCGTTCACGGAGGTTCCCGGTCGGCTGGGCGTTATCGGTGCGGGCGTGATCGGTCTTGAACTGGGCAGCGTGTGGGGCCGTCTCGGCTCGGAAGTTATCCTTCTCGAGGCCCTCGACGAGTTCCTGCCCATGATGGACGCCCAGATCAGCAAGGAATCGGCGAAAATTTTCAAGAAACAGGGCCTGGATATCCGCCTCGGCGCCCGGGTGACCGCTACGGAAATCAAGGATGGCAAGGTCAATGTGACCTACGAAACCGCCGACGGCAGCCACAGTGAGACCTTTGACAGGCTCATCGTGTCTGTCGGGCGCCGTCCGCGCAGCGAGGAACTGCTTTCCAGCGACAGCGGCGTGACACTGGACGAGCGCGGTTTCATCTACGTCAACGACTTCTGTGCTACCGAGGCGCCCCATGTCTACGCGGTGGGTGACGTGGTGCGCGGCCCGATGCTGGCGCACAAGGGCTCGGAAGAGGGCATCATGGTTGCGGAACGGATCGCCGGGAAAAAGGCGCAGGTCAACTACGACTGCATCCCGTCCATCATCTATACCCACCCCGAAATCGCCTCCGTGGGCAGGACGGAGCAGGCTCTCAAATCCGACGGCGTCCACTACAAGGTGGGCGTTTTTCCATTCGCGGCCAGTGGGCGCGCCCTCGCTGCGAATGACAGCGAAGGCATGGTGAAGATCATTGCCGATGCAGAGACCGATCGCATTCTCGGCTGTCACGTGGTGGGGCCGTCCGCGGCAGACCTCGTGCAGCAGGTGGTGATTGCGATGGAATTTGGCTCCAGCGCAGAAGACCTGGCGCTGATGGTGTTCGGTCACCCGACACTGAGCGAAGCGGTGCACGAAGCGGCACTCGCGGTTGACGGGCACGCCATTCACGTGGCGAATCGCAAACGCAAGTAGATGCCGGCACGGTGCGTGCCCCATAAACAGAATAATCCAGCGCCTGCAGCCGGTGACATTTCTTACAATACATGAACGGAATACAACATGAATCTTCATGAGTATCAGGGAAAGCAGTTGTTTGCCGAGTACGGGCTGCCGGTGTCAAAGGGGTATGCGGTGGATTCTCCCCGGGAAGCCGAGGAAGCGGCCGATCTGATCGGCGGTGACATGTGGGTGGTCAAGGCCCAGGTGCACGCCGGGGGTCGTGGCAAGGCCGGTGGCGTCAAGCTGGTCAAGACCAAGCAGGAAATCGCCGACTTCGCGTCGCAGTGGCTGGGGCGGAATCTGGTGACCTACCAGACCGACGAGAAGGGACAGCCGGTATCGAAGATACTGGTGGAGTCCTGCACGGACATTGCCGAGGAGCTGTATCTCGGCGCGGTGGTCGATCGCTCATCGCGCCGCATCGTCTTCATGGCGTCCACCGAGGGCGGCGTCGAGATTGAAAAGGTGGCGGAAGAGACGCCGGAAAAGATACTGCGCGTTGCCATCGACCCGCTGGTGGGTGCACAGCCCTACCAGGGCCGTGAGATGGCCTTCAAGCTCGGCCTCACGGGCGACCAGATCAAGCAGTTCGTGAAGATCTTTCTCGGTCTTGCCCGGATGTTCAAGGACAAGGACCTGGCGCTGATCGAAATCAACCCGCTGGTCATCACCGACCAGGGCAACCTGCACTGCCTGGATGCGAAACTCGGCGTCGACGGCAACGCGCTGTATCGCCAGAGTGCGCTGCGTGATATGCACGACCCGAGCCAGGAGGATTCGCGCGAGGCACATGCCGCCCAGTGGGAGCTCAACTACGTGGCCCTCGATGGCAACATCGGCTGCATGGTCAACGGCGCCGGTCTGGCGATGGGCACCATGGATATCGTCAAGCTCCACGGCGGGGCGCCGGCAAACTTTCTGGATGTGGGCGGCGGTGCGACCAAGGAGCGTGTGTCCGAGGCTTTCAAGATCATCCTCTCCGACAGCAACGTCAAGGCCGTCCTGATCAACATCTTCGGTGGCATCGTGCGCTGTGACCTGATCGCCGAGGGTGTGATCGGCGCGGTACAGGAAATCGGTGTCGAGGTGCCGGTCGTCGTCAGGCTCGAGGGCAACAATGCAGAACTCGGCCGCAAGGTGCTGGCCGACAGCGGACTCAATATCATTGCAGCAACCAGCCTGACAGACGCCGCGCAGCAGGCGGTCAAGGCTGCGGGAGGGAAGGCCTGATGAGTATTCTGATCAACAAGGAAACCCGGGTCATCTGCCAGGGCTTCACCGGCTCACAGGGAACTTTTCACTCCGAGCAGGCCATCGACTACGGTACGAAGATGGTTGGCGGTGTCACGCCGGGCAAGGGCGGTCAGGAGCACCTGGGCCTTCCTGTCTTCAACACCGTGGCGGAAGCCGTCGAGGCGACGGGTGCGGAAGCATCGGTTATCTATGTTCCCGCGCCGTTCTGCAAGGATTCCATTCTCGAAGCCGCGAACGCCGGTATCCGGCTGGTCGTCTGCATAACAGAAGGTATCCCGACGCTCGACATGCTCGATGCGAAGGTCAAGTGTGACGAACTCGGTGTGCGCCTTATCGGGCCGAACTGCCCGGGTGTCATCACGCCGGGCGAGTGCAAGATCGGCATCATGCCCGGCCACATTCACCTGCCGGGCAAGGTGGGCATCGTGTCCCGATCGGGCACTCTGACCTATGAGGCGGTCAAGCAGACCACCGACGCCGGTTTCGGCCAGTCCACCTGCGTCGGCATCGGTGGTGACCCGATCCCCGGCTCCAACTTCATCGACATCCTGGCGATGTTCGAGCAGGACCCGGGCACCGAGGCCATCGTGATGATCGGCGAGATCGGCGGCACCGCCGAGGAAGAGGCGGCGGCCTACATCAAGGCCAACGTCAGCAAGCCCGTGGTCTCCTATATTGCCGGCGTGACAGCACCCAAGGGCAAGCGCATGGGGCATGCCGGTGCCATTATCTCCGGCGGCAAGGGAACGGCGGATGAGAAGTTCGCTGCACTGGAGGAC
>JAWLGG010000018.1:0-15574 GCA_041685155.1 Chromatocurvus sp. | reverse complement strand
TAGAACACTGCTGCGTTCATACGACCCCAGCTGTGCGTGGACTTATACCCGAGCTCGAAGTTGTCGACCTGTTCTTCATCAAAGGGACCGGGCTGGAAGGCGCTGTTGGCATTGCGCAGATTGTAACCGCCGGAACGGAAGCCGCGGCTCCAGTGGCCGTAGACCTGTGAGCTGGTTTCGAGAAAGTAGCTGAAGCCCAGCTTGGGCGCGAAGTTGTCCCAGCTCTTGTCGTCTGAGAAGTCCACAGAACAGGCTGGACCGTTGACGAAGTTACAGCGGGTATCCGAGCCTGTGAGGCTGTTAACGTAGACCGGGCTACCGCCATCAGCAAGTGTCGCGCCAAGATCAATAGCGTTGGTATTCACGTTAAGTGAAGCGATCTGAACTGATTTATTCTCCGAAGACAAGCGCGCCCCGGCGGTCAGGGTCAGTCGATCGGTAAGCTCGTAGTCAACAGCGGCAAAAATACCGAGCGACTCCACATCATAGATACCGCCACCATCTTGGATTTGAAAAGCGATTCTATCCGAAAGCGCACCCTCGGTAATTATATTCGTGAAGGAACCAAGCAGGTTACGCCTTTCGTGGTACACAATCTCATTGTCGAACCAATACAGGCCCGTGGTGACATTGGCACGGCCGAACTCTCCATTATATCGCAGTTCCAGGCTGTTCTGCTCAGCGAGACTATCGATCGGCGCGTGAAACAGGGCAACGGGTTGCGAGTCGATATCACTGAGAGCGTAGCAATCGGAATCGCGCCAGCCGTAGATCGCGGTAATCGTGCCCTCGCCGAGGGCAACGTCCACATTCAGCTCCGCAGTCAGGAAGTGATTCTGGGTGTCCTGAGATCCCACGAAGTCGTAACTGGCGTCGAAACTGTCGCGGTCGGCATTGAAGGGCGTACCGTCGACACCGATACCGTTGGTATGCGACTGCGTAACCGGCCCATCGCCTTCGATATCCGTGTTCTCGTAGCGAAGGACAAGTTCGATCGCGTCGGCAGGCCTCCAAGCCACCGTACCGCGAACCATTTGTTGCTGCACGGCTCCCACGTCACTGCCGTCGAACTGATTTTTGTGGTACCCTTCATCATCGTTTAGGTACGCAGTAAGCCGCATCCCCAGAGTATCTGTGACCGGTCCCCCGATGGCAGCCATCAGATACCGATTGAGACCTCCTTTACCGCCACCGTCCACGGCTGCGCGTAAGCTTCCTTCAAAGCTATCGCCGGGCTTCTTGGTGTTCATGAGAACGGCACCGCCGGTCACATTACGACCGAAGAGGATGCCCTGCGGCCCACGCAGCACCTCGATGCTCTCAAGGTCGAAAACATCGAATACGATACCGTTGTTGACGCCGAGATAGACGCCGTTGACAAATACGCCCACGGTCGGATCGATGCTTGGTATCGATGTATTGATGCCCAGGCCCCGAATGGAGAAGTTTGCGGTACCGGCAAGAGCGGTAGCAAAGCCCAAATGAACGTTAGGCATTTCAACGGACAGATCGGTCAGATCCCGGACCTTGAGTGCCTCGATCTGATCGGCGCCGAAGGCAGTGATAGCGAGGGGCACATCCTGAGAGCCCTCAGGCCGCTTGCGGGCAGTGACCATCACCTCCTCGAGCAGAGAGGCTGACCCACGCTGGAGCTGCGTTTCCTGAGCCTGTGCGACTGCCGGCAGCGAGCCTATCGCGAAGGCGACGGTCACAGCGAGTTTAAAGGGTGTGGACGGAGCGAGATTTCGAGCATTATTCATTTGCATGGTAGCCTACCTTGTTATTTTCGTTGGTCTTATATTATCTCTGCCGCTTTGCTGCCCATGACTACGGGCACCTTCACATCAAGGCCATCGGCGATAGGCCTTGACGTCCTGGATCATGTCGAAGATACCCGTCTGGAGCGCCGGCACGGCTCCGGAGCTCAGGTAGCGATTGATCTCGCGAAGTGCCTTGGCACGATGGGCCTGGTCGCGAGCGTCCGGAAGGTCCCTCGATGCCAGGATCTCTGCAAGCAGGGCAAGCCTGTGATCCGCTGCCGCCTGGACCTCGTCAGGAGTACTGTCGTCTCCCGCCAGACGAAAGAGTCCTTCCAGGACTGCCCGTTGACTTATGCGCTGCAGAGCCTGGGCCATGCTGTCGCCCTGCGGCGCAGCCTCCCAGGTTGCCTCCACCAGCCG
This sequence comes from Chromatocurvus sp., assembly GCA_041685155.1. Taxonomy (GTDB): domain Bacteria; phylum Pseudomonadota; class Gammaproteobacteria; order Pseudomonadales; family Halieaceae; genus Chromatocurvus. The sequence goes on along the minus strand of JAWLGG010000018.1, from coordinate 13,394 downwards.
TTGGAGCACTTCATGAAGCGACAGATGCTCATCATCACGCGCATGAAAGGACACAAGCCGCGACACCCGTTCCGGGTGCAGGAGGTTCTTCACTACGTGGTGAGCAAGGGTACGGGGCAACGTCAGGGCGTCGAACACCGGCCCCGTCGGTGACCGAATGTAAAGATCGGCTCCGTGTTCGCCGTAGGGCAGCGGTGGAATCAGTGCGGTGATACGCTCCGGGACCTCGAGCTCGCCCGGGGAAAGCGCCGACAACACCAGCTCCAGCGCTTCGCGTTGCTCCGACGCAGGAAAGATATAAGCCGGTGTCTGTCCGTCTCCGCGCAATGCATAGCTGTAGTCCTGTCCACCGACATACTTGGTCACCGCGTCCACGTGGTAAAGATGGAGCAGGTAAAGGTGGGTCAGACGATTGGCCAGCAGCCACATGCGCTCGCCCTTTTGGACTGCCCGCTCATCAAAGTGCTGCAGACCAACCCGCCGAACCTCCATAGTCCGTTTCAGCGACTCCTTGACGTCGCCGCCGGTGATCCACCGGTGAGCCTGCGGCACAGACCCGGAAAGTGAAGCGTCCGCGTCCACGAGATAACGCAGCCCCTGATCAAGCGCGTCCCCGACAATTGATTGCAGGCCGGCTGCTTCCTCCTGCGGCGTGTCAAAAGGCGTGTAGGCATAACTGACCAGCGCATGATCATAGGCCCCGAGGCGCCCTCGCAGCGCCCCGGACAAATCAAGCGCTCCCTTCGCATCAACACCATAGCGGGCGGGTCGATAATCCATCATGGAACCGCCAACCGCCTCGCCGAGAAAATTATGCTCGAACCCGAGGGAATGGCCGACCTCGTGCGTGGTATGCCAGTGGCGCACGGAACTGACAAACTCCACCGCGCTGACGGTCGACCCTCCCGTTGCCTCTACGGCGGGCTGAAGAGCGGCAAACAGGTTGTAGTTGTGAAGCCCCCGATGCGAATCCAGCCGTACGATGGACTTGAGAATCTCACCAGTGCGTGGATCAAAGAATTGCGGAGCCGTGGAATAGCCCTGACCAGCCTGGTGGGTCCACAGTATTACCGAATAGCGCGCATCCATGGGGTCCGCACCTTCGGGCAGGTCTCGCAGCTCGAGCGCATTGCGGAAACCCGCTTGCTCGAAAGCTTTGTTCCACCAGACAAAGCTCTCCTTGACAGCCGACCTGTACGGTTCAGGCATCGCGGGGTCGAGATGGTAGACGATGGGACGTACCGGCTCTGAAACTGCGGCCTCAGGATCCTTTTTCTCCAGACGCCAACGCCAGAGATAGCGTTCACGATACTGCCCTTCATCGAAGGACTGGGAAAAATCCCAGAATTCAACATGGCGGTTCCCGATACGGGGGTCGGGCCTCCGCGGCTCAAAGCCGGGAGGCGGCAGCCGAACAAAGGAATGGTGCTGCTCGAGAACAAAGGACCGCGCATCCCGCACAAGACGCGTGAGGCCCGGGGGCGGATTGCTGACGCTGAAGCTGAGAGCGGCCCGAAACTCACTGTTGTCAGGGAATGTCCTGGTATACTTGGCGTCAAGGTAGCTTCGCTCCCGGTCCAGCTGTACCTCGATCCCCTGCGCCCGCATCCTGCCCTGGATATCCGAGGGATCACTCAGAAAGAAATCCGTTGCATCCACCAAATAGGTGCCGGCCGTGACGTTTTCAATTATCGGAAAAACACCGAGCACAGAAGGCGGGAAGGACTGCGCAACCGCGTCCCGCTCTGCCTCGTCCTCGCTCAATGCCCGAAAGGCCTGATTACTTTCGATCAGGAGCAGCCGGGAGCCGTGGCGCTCGAAGTGAACCACCGCCTCGTTACCCGACACATCATCCTTGCCAAAGAGGGACTGGCCGAAAAGATGCGTGTATTCGAACTCGCCGCGATCAATCTGCGGTACCGCGGCCCCTTTCGGTCCCATGCCATGCGGGGCTCCGAGGCCGCTCGCCACTCCGTGAACGTAGAGAAAATCCTTGTCGAGCCTGTCCACCAGCAACAGCAGGCGACCCGTTTTTTCCTCGTAGCGGAGCGGGAAGAAACCATCCTGACACCCCTGCCCCAGGCTTGCCGTGCATTCTGCTTCCGGTTTCGAAGCATCTGCATTCACCGCTGCCCGAGCAATGTCCAGGGGCGCGCCCAGACAGACCCCGAAGACCAGAAAAAAGGCGAACTTCCTGTAAGCAAGCATAATGTCCTCTCCCGTTGTTTCTGCAGCAGCAACAGAGCTGACAGAAACCAGTGGCCTAAAGACTTACGGCGTCCGGTGTGGCACGCAATTCCTCAATAAGAGCGCGGCAGGCCAAGTACTGTTTGCGCTACATAATTGAGAATCATGTTGGTGGAAACGGGCCCCGTCTGTGCCAGACGGCACTCCCGCCATTTGCGCTCAATGTGGTACTCACAGGCGAAAGCAAAGCCACCATAGGTGGTGAAGCATGCTTCCGCGGCGTGCCACGCAGCCTCCGAGGCAAGCATCTTCGCGATGTTCGCCTGTTCACCGCAATCCAGACCCGCCTGGAAGAGCGCCGCCGCCTGGCGTGTCATCATGTCTGCAGCCTGGATCTCGGCATAAGCACGCGCGACTGGATGAGCAACGGCCTGGTTGCTGCCAATGGCATTCCCGAAAACAATACGCTCCTTCGCATAGCTGACTGCCTTTTCCACAAACCACCGCCCATCGCCAATGCACTCGGCAGCCCCGATAACCCGCTCCGCGTTCATACCCGATAGGATGTACTTGAAACCCTTGCCTTCCTCCCCAATCAGGGCAGATGCAGGAATCCGCATATTGTCGAAAAAGACCTCATTGGTGTTGTGATTCACCATGGTTTTTATTGGCCGAATCTCGCAACCTTTGCCGACCACCTCTCGCAGATCGACCAGAAAAACAGAGAGCCCATCGGTACGTTTTTTTACTTCATCCGCAGCGGTAGTGCGGGCCAGCAGCAGCATCAGATCTGATTGACGCGCCCGGCTGGTCCAGATCTTCTGGCCGTTAACCACATAGTCGTCGCCGTCCTTCACGGCTCTGGTTTTGAGCTGCGTTGTGTCAGAGCCTGTGGTTGGCTCCGTCACGCCAAAAGCCTGCAGACGCAGCTCCCCTTTCGCAATCTTTGGCAGGTATTGCCTTTTCTGTTCATCTGAGCCGTGACGAAGCACCGTACCCATGATGTACATCTGAGCGTGACACGCAAAAGCCGAACAGCCGCTTGCGTGTATGGTTTCCAGGATTACCGAGGCCGCGCGCAGAGGGAGGCCTGAACCACCGTACTCCTCCGGAATGAGTGCAGCGAGATAGCCGGATTCGGTAAGCGCATTGACAAAGTCATCCGGGTACTCATCATTCTGATCGAGCCTGTACCAGTAGTCCTGTGGGAATCCTTCGCAGATTCTGCCTACCTGCTCTCGCAGCTCGGGCCAGTCCTCACCGATCGCAATGGAAGCGTTTTCAGGGGAAAGACTGGATCCGGCGAACTGGTCTACGACTTCATTCATGATGATGCTCCCGATTTATAGTTCGAAAATCTTTATTGCCCCGGCTGACGCTAGGCGGAAGCGGGGCTGAAACCTTTTGGTTTTCCTGCTCTGGCCACAAGTCCGTGGAGGGGCTCGTCGGGCAGGTTGTCGGCCAGCAAACTGCGAAGATCAAGCAGACCGTCCAGGTCAATGCCCGTGCGTACGCCCATGGCCTCGAACATGAAAACGAGGTCATCCATTACCACGTTCCCCGTGGCCATTGGTGCGAAAGGGCAGCCTCCGAGACCAGCCAGCGAAGCATCAAAATGCCGGCAGCCTGCCTCGTACGCGGCCAGCGCGTTTGCAAGCCCCAGACCGCGAGTGTCATGGAAGTGGGCGATGATGTTCACATCTTTACCAAAATTGTCGATTGCTTCGCGAAAAACCGAGGAAACCTGCGCTGGATTCGCATAGCCCACCGTGTCGGCAATGCCAAGCTCGGAAGCACCGCGCTTGAGATATTCCTCAAGCAGCCACATCACGCGCCTCTGTGGAATCCGGCCTTCAAGGGTGCAGCCCAGTGCGGTGGCAACGCCTCCGCAAACCTCGATATTTTCGTATTCAGGACAGGAAGCCCTTACCTCCATCACCTGCTCAAAGCGCCTCAACGAATCACTCGTGGAACAGAGAACATTCTTCTGATTGTGCGTCTCAGACGCCGAAAGTACGAAGTTGAGCTTGTGCACACCCGATGCGAATCCGAGCGCCGCACCCTTGGCATTCGGCACCAGCGCGGATACCGTCAGCCCGCGCTGCGTTAATGCGTGCCGCACGATTTCCTCGTAGTCCTGAAACTGCGGACCGATATGCGGAGGGACAAAAGAGCAGACCTCAATATCAGGCATGCCGGCGGCCACAGCCCGGCTTATCCATTGCTTTTTTGCTTCCGTCGGAAAGATAGGCTTCAACATCTGAAGGCCATCCCGCAGACCAACCTCCCGTAGATTAACGTCCCGCTTCATTGGTAATCCTCATCCTGTCTCGCTACTTGCCGCGGAAGTCCGGCTTGCGTTTTTCGTTGAAGGCGAGCACGCCTTCCAGCCGATCTTCGGTCGGCACAAGACGGTTATAGGCCTCGATCTCGTAAAGGAACCCGTTGTGATAACCGAGCTGCGTCGACATGGAAATAGCCTTTTTGGCTTGGCGGACCGCGAGCGGACCATTCGCGGCGATACGCTCCGCGGTCTCAAGGGCAACCTGCATCAATTCACCGGGATCACAGACGCGATTCACCAGCCCCCAGTCGCACGCTTCATTAGCTGTGAATGGCCTCGCGGCAAGAATAAGCTCCTTGGCCCGGCGGATACCGACGGCTCGCGGCAGATTCTGAGTACCCATGCCCCCGGGCATTATTCCAAGAGACGTTTCCGTGAGGGCAAAGCGTGCCGTTGCCGACGCGTAGGCAAAGTCTACGGCGCAGACGAGTTCGCAACCGCCTCCGAAGGCAGCACCGTTTACGGCCGCTATCAGAGGTATGGGGCAATCCATCATAGCCATCAGACCGCGTTCAAAAAGAGCATGCTGTTTCTGCCAGTCCTCATCGGTCATATGGTTGCGTTCTTTCAGATCTCCACCGGCGCAAAAGGCGTCATCACCCTCTCCCGTCAAGATGATGCTCCGAACGTCGCCCGCGTCGATGTAAAGCTGCTCCCATAACTGTTTGAGCTCCTGAGCAGTCTGGGTGTTCATCGCATTGCGGACATGCGGGCGGTTCAGCGTGACCACGAGCACATGCGCCGTCGGTCTTTCCAGCTTCAGGTTCTCGAAGGCGCCCAACATCAGCTGCGCTCCTGTTCTACGCGGGGAGAAAAACGCCCGTCACTGTCTGCACCAAGCCCCGGGGCCGGCGACCGCAGGCCCGGTCGTTCTCCATCGAACCGCAGCGGCATTCCGACAAGCCCGAATGGTGCACCAGCAACCTCCTGGACCATCCCGGAAGCCAGGGTTTGTGGATGCTCCAGGACCTCATCGACTGACTGTGTGGGCGCGTTGGGCACGCCCGCCTCTTCCAGGAGCGATTGCCAGTGTGCCCGGGGCTTATGAATGAGAATTGCGGAAAGAAGCGCTTTGAGCTCGACGCGGTTCGCATCGCGCTGGGGATTTGTGGCGAAACGCGGGTCTTTCTTCCAGTCCGGATTCTCCAGCGCATCTGCCAGCTTGGCGAACAGGCGATCATTTCCGGCGGCTACGATCAGGTAGCCGTCGGCACATTCAAAGGCTTCATAGGGAGCAATGCCACGTGTTCCGGACCCGAAACGCTTCGGCCTGACCCCGGTGGCCTGCCAGTCCGCTGCATAAAAGGTCATCCACTGCAGCGCAGTCTCGAATAGTGCCGCATCTACCAAGCCACCCCTACCGGTGAGGCTCTTACGGAATAGCGCGGCCAAAATACCGATTGCACACCACATCCCGGTGCCCATGTCGATTACCGAGACACCGCTGCGTACCGGAGCCTGCCCTGGCTCGCCGGTCACCGACATGAGCCCCCCAAAAGCCTGGATCAACGCATCGTAGCCGGGCTTGTCTTTAAGTGGTCCCTCGGCACCGAAGGCGTGAAGGTTGCAATAGACAAGCTGCGGATTGAGGTCGAGGAGGGTCTCACCATCGAGGCCGAAACGGGTCATGGAACCTGACCGCATGTTCTGGACAACTATGTCGGCCTCGGAAACGATCTGCTGTTTCAGCTCCTCGACACATTTCGGATTCTTCAGATCGATCGTTACCGACTGCTTGTTGCGGTTCAGGGCATGAAAAATCGTTGCAGTACCATCCTCCGCGAAGGGCGGCCCCCAGGTCCGCGCATCATCCCCTTCGGGACGCTCTACCTTGACCAACGTCGCACCGAGTTCGGCAAGAATGGACCCGGCGAAAGGTCCTGCCACATTTGAACCGAACTCATAGGCAACAAGCCCGTCCAGCGGTAACGATGTCATCAGCAGACTCCAGGCAGAGACTAGGTAAGAAAGAGGTTAACCTTAATTTGTTGTTTGATCAATAAGCATAGTAAGATCATTCAGGCACAACATGCTCCGATTGAATAGAAGGGCGATACTGGATGAAACTCGAAGAATACAAGCTCACAGACCGGTTCCTGTGCGACGAGGGCCAGGTGGCCATGAGCGGCGTTCAGGCGCTGCTGCGTGCACTGCTCGACCAGCTCCGGGCAGACCGTAGAGCCGGGCTCAACAATGCGGCGCTGGTCAGCGGCTACCGCGGCTCGCCGCTGGGTGGCGTCGACAGCCTCATGACATCAAACCGCGCGGCCCTGGAGACAAACAATATCCAGTTCATGCCGGCGCTCAATGAAGATCTAGGCGCCACGGCCGTCTGGGGCAGCCAGCTAGCCAACCGCAACTTTGAAGGCATCTACGATGGCGTGCTGGGAATGTGGTATGGCAAGGCTCCCGGAGTCGACCGCTCTGGCGATGCTATCCGGCACGCCAATATTTGCGGTGTTGACCCAAAGGGCGGCGTACTCCTGGTTGCCGGAGATGACCCGGCCGCGAAATCATCGACTCTGGCTTCCGCTTCGGAGTTTGCTTTTCAGGACCTGCAGACACCGATGCTGTACCCGGGCAGCGTACAAGAGGTCGCGGATTTCGGCAGGATCGGCTATGAGCTTTCCCGCTATAGCGGTCTATGGAGCGCCCTTAAAATCGTCACCAGCGTGGCAGACGCTTACGGCACCATCGAGGTCGGCCTGGACCGTATCCAACTCGGTCGCCCTGACTTCCAGCGCGATGGTGCTGCCTGGCGACACACGCAGGAAGATGCCCTCGTGCCACCCAATTCTGCCCGACAGGAGCAGGAGGTTTACGAGGAGCGTATGGAAGCCGTCCGCCGCTTCGTCGCCCACAACGATCTCAACCGCATGACCGTGGCACCGACGGCTGCCAGCGTAGGTATCGTTGCGGCAGGCAAAACCTACTACGACCTCCGCGAGGCACTCGATCAGCTTGGATACAGCACCGACGTACTGGAGCGCACGGGTGTCCGTATCTTCAAACCTGCCGTTCTGTGGCCCCTGGAACCGACGTCACTCAGGGAGTTCGCCAGCGGTCTTGAAGTCATCATTGTCGTAGAGGAGAAACGCGCATTCCTTGAAACATTAATCCGGGAAATCCTGTACGACATGACTCACGCTCCGAAGATCTTCGGCAAGCGGGATGCAAGGGAAGAATTCTGGTTCCCTGGCCACGGTGAGCTTGATGCCGACATGATCGCAGGAGCATTGCGGACTTTCCTGACCGATCGCTTCGGTGATAAAGCCCCTGTATCCGACTCTCGCGAAACACTCATAGCCGCGCTGCCACATTCCAGCCCCGAGGAAAAACACCTGGCAAAACGCGTACCCAATTTCTGCTCGGGTTGTCCGCACAGCCGCTCGACCTGGGTTCCCGAGGGGTCCGAGGCCGGCGGAGGTATCGGCTGCCATGGTATGGCTTCGATGACCCCCCTGCGCAACGTCAAGGGTATCACCCAGATGGGTGGCGAAGGGATTCAGTGGTTGGGCGCAGCGCCGTTCGTCACCATGAATCACCGTTTTCAGAACATCGGGGACGGCACCTATCACCATTCAGGCTCCCTGGCACTGCGACAATCCGTGGCCATGGGGTCCAACATCACCTACAAAATCCTCTACAACTCGGCCGTGGCAATGACCGGTGGCCAGGATGTCGACGGGGGGATGGCGGTGCCCGAGCTCACCCGCTCCATCGAAGCCGAAGGTGTCAGACACATCATTGTGTGTACTGAAGATACGAACAAGTATCCAGCCACGGCGCGTTTCGCCGAAGGCGTCAGGATCTGGCACCGTGATCGACTGGACGAAGCGCAGCGTGTTCTCAGGGATACCCCGGGGACCACGGTGCTGATCTACGATCAGCCATGCGCGGCCGAGCTCCGTCGGGATCGAAAGCGCGGCAAGGTGGCCGAACCCAGAGTTCGGATCGTGATCAACGAAGCGGTATGCGAGGGCTGTGGTGACTGCGGGGAGAAGTCGAGCTGTCTGTCTGTTCACCCCGTGCAGACCGAATTCGGTCGAAAGACACAGATTCATCAGGCATCGTGCAACAAGGACTTCACTTGCGTAGATGGAGAATGTCCAGCTTTCGTGGAGGTTATTCCTGCGGGCAAGGTGGCGTCGACACGACCCAACGCTATCGAGAAGCTCAGGCTCGATGAGGCCATACCCGAGCCGCGGCGCCTTGATGAGGGAAATGTTTTCATGGTGGGTATCGGTGGTACCGGTGTCGTCACCGTAAACCAGCTGCTCGCGACCGCCGCACTCCTTGACGGGAAACAGGCGCATGGTGTCGATCAGACAGGCCTCGCGCAGAAAGCAGGCCCCGTAGTGTCGAATATGAAAATCCGAAAATACCGTACAGAGACGAAGATCCAGGAGTCAAATAAAATCGGCTCGGGCGAAGCAGACGCGTTCCTCGTGTTTGATTTGCTCGCCGCCACCACCCCCCTCAACCTGCAACGGGCACAGCCCGGCAGCACCGTGGCGATCGTATCATCGTCGCAGGTACCGACCGCAGACATGGTACGCGACAAGTCGGTTTCCTTCCCCGAGTGGAGCAAGCTCCGGGAAGCCCTTGATGGCGCTACCGCCGCCGAGCAAAACATCTACCTTGATGCTGAGAAACTGTCGGAATCGCTATTCGGGTCCCAAATGCCCGCAAATATCATTGTCCTGGGTGCGGCATACCAGAAAGGCGTATTGCCCGTGAGTGCAGCGGCCATCGAGCGCGCCATCGACCTCAACGGCGCGGCGGTAGACACCAACCTGCAGGCATTCCGCCTTGGCCGAAAGCTGGCTTACGAACCGATGCTGTCAGGAGAGCCTGGTGCCTCGAACGCCACCAGCAGCCAACCTGAAGGCAGGCACTCGTCGACGGCGGCGGCACTCATCGAAACAGTTCCCAGCCCCTCTGCAGAGCTGCTGCGGCTCCTGAACATACGCGTTCCCGACCTCATCGACTACCAGAGCGCAATTTATGCGCGGCGCTACGTGGACTTTATAGTGCAGGTCCGCAACGCGGAGGCCTCCATTGGCCATGATACCCGCCTGTCCGAGACTGTAGCTCGCTATCTCTATAAGCTGATGGCCTACAAGGACGAGTACGAGGTTGCTCGCCTTCACCGCTCACGTGCTTTCCATGACTCAATCCGGGCGCAGTTCGGTGATGAAAGCAGGATTAGCTACAAGCTGTCCCCGCCCCTGCTTCGCAAGTTTGGCATGCGAAAAAAGATTGGCATCAATGGCCGGACCGCAGATCTCCTGTTCATGGGCCTCCGCAGCATAAAGCAAATTCGCGGCACCGTGCTTGACCCCTTCGGTCGAAGCCGCCACCGCAGAACGGAGAAAAACCTTATCAGGGAGTATCAGGAAATGGTCCAGGAGATCCTCCCGAGCCTATCTCCAGCCACAATGAATCGGGCGATCGAAGTCGCCCGACTTCCTGACATGATTCGTGGCTACGAGGCTGTCAAGGAACGCAATATTCAGGCTTTCAGGGCCGAAGCGCTTCGACTCCTCGAATCCACAAGATAACTTGACCAAGGCTACTTTAATAACAGCCTGGAAACACACCCGGTTGATCTCATGCGTCTTTATTCCGGTGAAACGAAACAGCGAACCCAGCTAAATTAAAACTGGAGCCCACTATGCGCCAACCTCCAAGGCCGGCTTTCTACCCACAGCTTTTTTCACCGCTTGACCTCGGGTTCACTCATTTGAAAAACCGCATTCTCATGGGCTCCATGCACACGGGGCTTGAGGATCTGGGTTCAGCAGGTTCACGGCGCATGGCTGCCTTTTATGCGGAGCGGGCCGCAGCCGGAGTTGGAACCATCATCACCGGGGGGAATTCCCCGAACCGTGCAGGCGCACTGGAAAACTCACCATACGGCTCCTTCGACAAGGAGAAATACATTCCGCTGCACCGCACCGTAACCAGTGCCGTTCACAAGGCCGACCGCGAGTGCCGCATCTGCCTGCAGATTCTCCACGCCGGCGCCCTCGCCCGCAGCGAGGATCCCGTGGCGCCGTCAGGCATTGCCTCGCCTGTTTGTTCCAGCTCACCGCGAGCCATGACAGAAATGGATCTGGAGCAGACGCTTGAGGATTTCGCGCACTGCGCACGTCTCGCCCGCCGCGCAGGATATGACGGCGTCGAAATCATTGGATCTGCAGGATACCTGCTGAGTACTTTTCTGCTGGAGAAAACAAACCAGCGGACGGATCGCTGGGGCGGCAGCTACGAAAATCGTATGCGCTTCCCCGTGGAGGTCGTTCGCAGAGTGCGCAAAGCAGTGGGTGAAGACTTCATCCTGATTTACCGAATAGCCACGATGGAAATGATGGAGGACGGCAGCAGCTGGGAAGAAGTCGTCGCTCTCGGGCAGGCAATTGAGGCTGCCGGAGCAAACATTATCAGCACGCACTTTACCTGGCACCAGGCACGGGTACCCACCATATCCACCCGCGTGCCGCGCGCCGCCTTCGCCAGCGTCACGGGTCGTCTTCGACGCCAGCTGAGTGTCCCGATGATCACCAGCAATCGCTTCAACATGCCAGCAGTGGCAGAGGAGGCACTCTCCGCGGGTCACGCAGATATCATCTCCATGGGCCGGCCAATGCTGGCAGACCCGGCCTTCGCAAGTAAAGCCCGGGCGGGACGCCCCGAAGAAATCAATACCTGCATCGCCTGCAACCAGGCCTGCCTGGATCATCATTTCACAGGCAAGATCGTTTCATGTCTGGTCAATCCGCGCGCCTGCCATGAGACAGAGTTGAACTATCTTCCGGCGTCAGAAACCCGGCGCATCGCTGTTGTAGGTGCGGGTCCCGCCGGCCTCGCCTGCGCCACAACCGCGGCCCAGCGAGGACATGCCGTCACCCTGTTCGAGGCTGACGCGGACATCGGCGGTCACTTTAACCTTGCGCTGCGGATACCGGGCAAGGAAGAGTTCGCCGAAACCATTCGCTACTATCGGCACATGATTGAAGTCCATGGCGTAGACCTCCGTCTGAGCACGCCGGTAACGCCGGAAAAGCTCGGGAGCGAGTGGGATGCAGTGGTAGTAGCCACAGGGGTACAGGCCCGTACGCCGGACATTCCGGGCATAACGCACCCTATGGTCATGAGTTACCGGGAAGCGATTCTGGGCACCCGCGAGATCGGCCGCCGAGTCGCCATCATTGGCGCCGGGGGGATCGGCTTCGACGTCGCGGAGCTCGTTTCTCATGCCGGACCCTCTGCGGCGCTCAATATTGATGTATTTGCGAGGGAATGGGGCATCGACTTCATTAATCATCCGCGCGGCGGTGTAGCCGGTGTGAAACCGGTTGTTGCCCGTGCCGATCGGGAGGTATTCCTCCTCCAGCGCAAGACCAGCAAAATCGGGCGAGGACTCGCGCCGACAACCGGCTGGGCGCACAAGATCGCCCTCCGGCGCCGTGGCGTCCACATGCTCACAGGCTGCAACTATCTGGACATCAACGACAGGGGGCTCAGAATCTGCCACGAAGGTAAAACAGACCAGCTGCACGTAGACTCGATCATTGTATGTGCGGGGCAGGAGTCAAGCCGTTCGCTTTACGACTCACTGACCACAAAGCGAGGCGATGTGCATCTGATCGGAGGTGCGGAATACGCTGTCGAGATAGATGCCAAGCGTGCCATTGAGCAGGGCAGCCGGCTGGCGGCGTCCTTCTGAGTGCGCACGGCCTGCTGGCAGCCGGAGACGCTGGCTCGCTAGCTTTGCAGGCCGGCCAGGACCTGACGCTGGACTTCGGGGATTAGTTCCTTGATTTTGAGAGCTTTAGAGTCAGCCAGTGCCTGCATGGTGATACCCCGGAGCAAACCGAGGATGACCACGGGCGCTGCCTGTACATCCAGATCAGGACGAAACTCCCCCGTCTTGATGCCAAGCCTGATAACCGCCGCCAGTTCCTCCCTCGTCTTCCGATTGAGCGTAGCGACCTCTTGACCAATTTCCGGGACGGAGCCAAGCGCCTCCCCCATGATCACGTAGAGCGCACGCATGTGGCTTTCCCGGGTGCTTATTTCCGTAAGGTAGATTTCAATACAGTTTTTAATAGCATCCTGAGCACTGTCAATGGCTATGGAGGGCTTGAGCTGATCCTCCAGGAAGCGCGATGAAATGTGATGCAGAACGGCCTTTAGTAATCCTTCCTTCGACCCGAAACGATGGCTCACGAGGCCGCCCGTATAGCCCGCCGCAGCACCCACCTGATTCAGGGTCGTATGGGTAAAGCCCTGCAGCGCAAACAAATCCCTGGCTGCCCGGATGATCTCTCGTTCAGAGTCTGCTCTTCGTTCTTCCTGCTTGCGCCCTCGCCCGTTCTCTGCCATGGACTTCGATCTTCTTTCTCTCTTTGCGACAGCCATCACCTACCCCAGAGTCCCTGCAGCCAGGGGGGTGAAGCCTGCAAGGCGCTTCGGCGCAATGCCAGAGCATTCCTCCCCCGGACCAAAGAACGCTACGATAATGCGGCGGCTAGCAAAAATCGAGGTTAAATTTGCTTTCAAGGGAGGAGCGCCATCGACGGAAGGCGTTGACAAGCCGCACCTCACTTGGAGCGAGGCGCGGCTTGCGGGTCAGTAGGTAGAATAGGAGAAGGTGACGCCGTAGCTGCGAGGCATACCCGGATAGGAGAGTTGGCCGAAGCTTGGAGTGTAATAGCCGTGCGACAAGTACTCTTCGTCGAGGGCGTTATTGACCCAACCGGCAACCTCCCAACGGTCATCTGCGGAGTGCCAGGCGAGCCGTAAATTGACCAGCTCGTATTCCGGTATGAGCCCGATGTTCTGTATCCTCTGGAAC
>JAWLGG010000370.1:0-3807 GCA_041685155.1 Chromatocurvus sp. | reverse complement strand
GCAGGTGGTTCTGGGGGGGCGCCAGACCAACGATGGCATGGGCAAGTTCATCGCCGAGCAGACCGTCAAGCAGCTGGTCAGCCGCGGCCACCCGGTGGCTGGTGCAAAGGTTACGGTGCTGGGCCTGACATTCAAGGAGAACTGCCCCGACCTGCGCAATTCCCGGGTGCCGGACATTATTCGCGAGCTGCAGGATTACTGCTGTGATGTCAGCGTGCACGATCCGCTGGCGGATTCAGAGGAGGCCGTGGAGGAGTACGGCCTGCCGCTGGTGGACTGGGACGCACTGCCGCCGGCCCACGCCGTGGTGCTGGCGGTGGCCCACGATGCCTACCGCAGCGAGGGTTTTGCCACTATCGCCTCACGCCTTGCGCCTGAGGGCGTTGTCATGGATATCAAGGGCATGATCGATCGCGACGAGGCCGCCGCGGCAGGAGTGTGTCTGTGGCGCCTGTAGTTACCCTCGTGATACTGCTCACACTCTGCCAGGGCGGCTGTGAGCGCAGTCACAAACACTGGTCCCAGTGACCAAGTTTGCTTGTTATTGACCGCGAACGGACGCACGCTATGCTTCTCTGATATAAGAGATGCGAAATACAGACATCGCGCCCAAGCGGATTGATCACGATATGTACGATCTTTATTACCGATTTACCGCAGAGCCCTTTCGGCTAAGTCCGGACCACCACTTTGCGTTTCAGCATCGCGGCTACAAGAAGGCGCGGGCCTACATGGCGTATGCCTTCATGCGTGCCGAGGGTTTCGTGATGGTTACGGGCCGCCCCGGTACTGGCAAGACCACCCTGGTCGGCGCGCTGGTCGAGGACCTGTCCAACGAAAAGGTCAATACAGCAAATATTGTCTGCTCCCAGCTCGAGGCCAACGACCTCCTGCAAATGGTCGCCTACGAGTTCGGGGTGGATGTTTCCCATACCGACAAGGGTGTACTGATTCAGCATTTGTCGCGCTTGCTGCAGAAGTGGCACCGCGAGGGTCGCCGCGCGCTACTTATCGTGGATGAGGCACAGGACCTGTCGGTGTCCGCCATGGAGGAACTCCGCCTTCTTACCAACATACAGGCGGGGGGCAAGCCGCTGCTGCAGATCTTCCTGCTTGGCCAGCCCGATCTTCGCGAGCTGATCCTGTCTCCGCCGCTGGAGCAGGTCCACCAACGCATTGTCGCTGCGAGCCACCTTGAGGCTCTCGAACTGGACGAGACCGAAGCCTACGTCCGCCACCGGCTCACCCTTGTCGGTTGGCGTGGTGATCCAGACATCAGTCGCACCGTCTATCCACTCATCTACAAATTCAGTGAGGGCGTGCCACGGCGTATCAATCTCATTTGTAGCCGTCTGCTTCTGCACGGTAGCGTAGAGCAGCTTCACCGACTGGGTGTGTCCGACATCAAGGAAGTCTTGAGCGAACTTCAGGGCGAGAGTCTGGCCGCAGGCAATCAGCTGGTGGACAACGATTTTCTTGTCGATGACGTATTTGAGGCATCAGCTGCCGGGCCCAGGCTTGCCGACTCAGCTTTCGAGTCCGCCAGCTTCACCCCCGGTCGCCTGCGCGATGTCGTCACCGGTCGTGGTTCTGCCGGTGATGCGGAGGATTCAACTGAACCGGCCGAGGACCCGGACCCGGCAGATTCTCCTCCTCAGTCCCGCACTACCGGTACGAACGACTTCGCTGCCACTCCCGCTCACGGGGACAGAAAGGATGGTGGGCGCGACGACAGCAGCAGCGCGTGGCGTCGTCGGATGCGCCGCAACAACCGAATTTTTTGATCGCCGTCAGGCGCCAACCAACATCACAGGGGAGCGGTCATGCTTCATAAGAGCCCGATTACAGCAACTATCCCATCGGCGGGCACGGCACAGAGAGGCCTGGCTTCTCGTGCTTTCCTGCTGCTTTTCCTCGGTCTTGTCGCCGCCTGCAGTGGCAATCCCACGGTGCCCGACGCCGAGCGCTCAAGCGGTCCCGACTACAACTACGTGATCGGGCCCGGTGACACCATGGAGATTTTTGTCTGGGGTAATACAGAGCTGAGTACAACGGGGATCGTGCGTCCGGACGGAAAGTTCACAACGCGTCTGGTAGAGGACCTGCAGGCCAGCGGCAAGACGTCCACTGAACTGGCCCGGGATATCGAGGCGGCCTATGCGGACTATGTGCGTCAGCCGGTGGTCAGCGTGATCGTGAATGGCTTTATCGGTGTGCCAGAGCAGCAGGTGCGCGTGGTGGGAGAGGCCACCACTCCGTCCAGCGTGCCTTATCGCCAGCACATGACACTTCTCGATCTCATGATCGCTGTCGGCGGCATGACAGAGTTTGCGGCCGGCAATAAATCCGTCCTGGTGCGCACCTACAATGGTGAACAGCGATCATATGGCATCCGCCTTGATGATCTTCTCAAGGACGGCGATATATCGGCCAACATGGCGATGATGCCTGGCGACATCGTGATCATTTCTGAATCCTGGTTCTGAACCAGCACTCGCGGACGGACGCCCATCATGCAAGAAGCACTGTCGCAAATTCTGAGCTACGTCTGGGGCGTATGGCGCTACCGCTGGCTGGCCCTGATTTTTGCCTGGATGGTCGCGATTGCGGGCTGGGCGTTTGTCTGGCAAATGCCCGAGTCTTACGTGTCTACAGCCCGCATTTATGTGGATACGAATTCGGTGCTTCGTCCTCTGCTGCGGGGGCTGGCGATTGCGCCGAATATTGATCAGCGCATTTCCATGATGAGTCGAACATTGCTCACACGACCAAACCTCGAGAAACTGGCGCGAATGACCGATCTTGACATTACCGTTACCACCGAGGCGCAAAAAGATGCGCTGATCGCTCGTTTGCGAGATTCCATCAGCCTGCGCGGGAGTCGCGCCAATTCGTCGCTGTATGAGATCTCTGTTCGGGACCGCAGTCGCGACGTGGCCCGGCGCATCACACAGTCATTGATCACCGTTTTTATCGAGTCCTCCCTGAGTGAAAAGCGAGAGGACAGCAGCGGCGCCCAGAGTTTTCTTGACGAGCAGATCGCCGATTATGAAAAGCGGCTTGTTCAGTCCGAGAACCGGCTGGCACGCTTCAAGCAGGAGAACGTGGGCATCCTTCCCGGTAGTGGCGGCGATTACTACAGTCGCCTGGAAGCAGCGCAGACCAATCTGGACAGCGCGCAGCTACAGTTGAATGAACTGCAGAATCGTCGATCTGAGCTGCAGCGCCAGTTGGATGGCGAGGAGCCGGTGTTCCTCGGTGGCGGTGGTGGCGGCGTCGCCACCACTTCGCCGCTGGATCAGCGTATTCAGGCGTTGAATGTACGGCGTGATGAACTGATGGCTCGCTATACCGATCAACACCCCGAAGTCCGTCAGATTGATGGCCTGATCGGAGAGTTGCAGACGCAGCGGGATGAAGAGCGGTCCGCCATGTCCCCGGGCGCTGGAAGCGGTTTTGGCAACCTCAACGCCAGCCCGGTGTATCAGGGTATGCGCTCCATGTTGGCTGAAACCGAAGCTCAGGTGGCTGAACTGGAGGTGCGGGTGCGGGAGTACCAGCGTCGCGTCGATGAATTGGACGGCAAGGTTGTGCAGATACCCGAAGTGGAAGCGCAGCTTCAACAGCTGGATCGTGATTATCGGGTCGTGTCCCGGCAGCATCAGGCGCTGCTCGAGCGCCGCGAGTCGGCGCGTCTGTCGCAGGATGTTGAAACCGATGCATCGGATGTGAATTTTCGCGTCATCGACCCGCCCTACGTCCCGCTGGTGCCAAATGAGCCGAACAAGCTTCTGCTCAACATCGGTG
>JAWLGG010000369.1:0-3818 GCA_041685155.1 Chromatocurvus sp. | reverse complement strand
GGTAGGTCATCCCGAGGAGGATCATGCGCGGGTATTCCCCCTCCAGTACCGTGGCACGCACGTTGTCGACGCGTATGCCGCCGACATCCACGGAATCGAGCTGCACCGAGCGCCCGAGGACCGTATTGCCGGCCGTCTCTACCCGGGTGGCCTCGCCGCTGCCGGGGGAAATACCCAGCCGTTCCGCCTGGGCGGCGTTCATGGCCACGATATTGGCACCGGTATCGACGAGCACGGCAATGCGTCTCCCGTTGATTGTCGCTGTGGTCTGGTACTGCATGCGATCGTTGCGGGGGATGTCGATCTTGCGCGCGCCCGGCGCTGTGAATGCGCCGCTGACGCGGTCGGACACTCCGAGACGCCGCCGCTCGCCGCCGATTTCCAGGATTGCCCCCTCGGCGTTGGCGTCAACCAGGGTCACGCCGGCGGTGGTCGCCCCGCGTCGCAGGGTATGGCGCTGGCCGTCGATCGTCAGGACCACCATGCCGGGCATCAGTGCCTCGACACTGATCTGCCCCTGGGCCAGCAGACGCGGGGCCTGCAACACGGCAACGCTCAGCAATGCCAGGATCACCGCACGCAGGGGCCATCCGGCGCAACGCCGCGCGGATCCCCCGGGGCTCAATGCAACCGGGCTCACGCGAGCGCCCCGGTTTCCCGGGCCAGCAGCACAGCCACATGCAGGGCCGTGCAGCTGAATACACCCGCCACCACGTCGTCGATCATGATGCCGAAGCCGCCCTCTACATGACGGTCCAGCGGCCCGATGGGCCAGGGCTTGGCGATATCAAAAATGCGGAAGACGATAAACCCGAGAACGATCCAGACGGGCTCCGCCGGCACGGCCCACAGGGCAATCCAGAGCCCCACGAACTCGTCCCAGACGATGCCTGAGTGGTCGTGGACGCCCAGCTCTTTACTAGCCCTGTCGCAGATCCAGACACCAACCACCGCGGCAGCAAGCACGATGAGGGAATACAGCCACAGCGGGGCCTGCGCGAACGCGAGGTACACGGGCACGGCAACCAATGTGCCCAGTGTGCCCGGCGCCCAGCGTGACAGGCCGACGCCAAAGCCGAAAGCGAGGAACTGGACAGGGCTGCGAAATGGCCGCGGCGCCGTGGGGCTGATGCCTGTCGTCACAAGGTCACCTGACTGTTTGCCACCGAAGCAGTGTAGTCAACTTCAGAAATGTGTGTAACCCACCTGCTCCGTGGCCGGGGCACCCTCACAGCGAACCCCCTCCCCCTCATGCACACGGCCGATGCGCGTGAACTCCGCGGGGGGCTCAAGTTCGGCGGGCACGGTGATACACAATTCGTAGTCGTCCCCACCTGCCAGGGCCCAGGCCAGCTGCTGCTCCCGGTCGGGATGACTGCGCAGGGCAGGCGAGAGTGGCAGGTCAGCGACATCCATCTCGATGGCGCAGCCACTGGCGGCGGCGATATGACCCAGGTCCTGCAGCAGCCCATCAGAGACATCTATGGCCGCCGAGGCAATACCGGCCAGCTGCTCGCCCAGTGCCAGGCGCGGCGTTGGCCGATAGTAGCGATCGAGAAGATACTCACAGTGTGCCGGCTCGGCCTGCCACCGGGACTGCAGCACGGCGAGGCCGGCAGCGGCGTCACCGGGAGTACCGGAAACGAACACCTCGTCCCCGGGCCGTGCGCCCCCGCGCAGCAGCGCCCCGCCGCGTTCGACCACACCGAAGACCTGCACCGAGATCACGCAGGGGCCGCGGGTGGTATCCCCCCCCACCAGCGGCAGCCGGAACGCCGCGCTGGCCTGCCCGACACCCTCGCTGAAGGCGCGCAGCCACAGATCATCGGCTTCGGGCACGGTCAGGGCGAGCGTCATGGCCAGGGGGCGGGCTCCCATAGCGGCGAGATCACTGGCTGCAACCGCGACACTGCGATAGCCGATATCCTCGGGAAAGGCGTCCCCGGGGAAATGCACGCCCTCCACCAGCGTGTCGACCGATGTCACCAGGTCGCAGCCGTCGGGCACCGAAAGAATGGCGGCGTCGTCGCCCACGCCCAGGGTCACGCCAGGCCCTCGTCCGTAGGACGAAAAATGTCGTGCGATAAGTTCGAACTCGCCGCCGGGCATCAGCGTTGCGCGGTCACTTCCACGCTGCGCAGATCGCGTGCGAGACGGTCGAGCACGCCGTTGATGTACTTGTGGCCATCGGTCGCGCCGAACTTCTTCGCCAGCGCCACTGCCTCGTTGATGACAACGCGGTAGGGAACGTCAATGCGCTCCTTCAGCTCCCATGTCCCCATGCGCAGCAGCGTGCGCTCGATCGGGTCCAGTTCATCCAGACGCCGGTCCAGCAGGGGCTCAAAGGTGCTGTCGAGTTCGTCCACGCAGGCCGGCACGCCGTGCAGCACAGCCCGGAAATACTCCAGGTCGACGTGACTGAAATCGTAGTCACTGCGGAACTCCGCCTCGATGACGTTCACCGCCGCCTGCGCCATGTGCCACTGGTACAGCGCCTGCATGGCGTAGTGCCGCGCCTTGCGACGATGCGCCGCAAGGAGGTTGTGGTCGCCGGCCATCTAGCCGATCTGCTTGAACAGGTTGACCATTTCCAGCGCCGAGGTGGCGGCCTCCGCGCCCTTGTTGCCCGCCTTGGTGCCGGCGCGCTCGATCGCCTGTTCGATGGAATCCACCGTCAGCACGCCAAAGGCGATGGGCAGGCCATGCTCCAGGCTGACCTGGGCAATGCCCTTGGTGCACTCGCCGGCAACGTGCTCGAAGTGCGGCGTGCCACCGCGAATCACCGCACCGAGGGCAATGATCGCATCGAACCCGCCCTTTGCGGCGAGGCGCTGGCAGGCAAGCGGTATCTCGAATGCGCCCGGTACGCGCACCACCGTCAGCTGGCTGTCGCTGATGCCGTGGCGCCGCAGGGTATCCATTGCACCATCGACCAGGTGTTCGACCACAAAGCTGTTCCAGCGCCCGACCACCAGGGCGTAGTTGCCGTCGTTGCCGGCCAGTGATCCTTCGTAGGTTGTCATCGTGCTCATCGTATCACTCCCCGCCGCCGTGCTTTTCCGGCCGCACATAATCCAGGACCTCCAGCCCGAAGCCGGAGATGGCATTGTACTTCATGGGCGCACCCAGCAGGTGCATCCTGCCGACGCCGAGATCACGGAGGATCTGCGACCCCAGACCCACCGTGGTGTAGGTGTCGGTCGTTTCACTCTCGGTGCTGCGGTCAGTGCCAAGCGCGAGGTCGACACTGTGCAGGAGCTGTTCGTCGGTCTCACGCCGCGCAAGCAGTACCAGCACGCCCTTGCCCGCGCGTGCAATATGAGCCAGACAGTCGCCGATGCGCCAGTAATCCGTTCCCTGCAGGTCCGTGCCGAGAAGGTCGCGCAGGGTAGCCCGTGCGTGCACCCGCACCAGCGTCGGCGCGTCGGCGGTGATAGTGCCGCAGTACAGGGCGAGGTGAAGGTCACCGGCCGTCTGGTCGCGGTAGACCTTGAGGTCAAACTCGCCATACACGGTCTTCAGGCGACCTTCGCGCAGTGGCTCGATCGTCCGCTCGTTCATCAGGCGATAGTGAATGAGGTCGGCAATGGTACCGATCCTGAGCCCGTGCTCGCGGGCAAAGGCCACCAGTTCCGCACCGCCGGCCAGCTCCCCGGCGTCGGTGAGCACGTCGGTGATCACCGCTGCGGGGTGCAGCCCGGCGATCCTTGCGAGGTCGACCGCGGCCTCGGTATGGCCCGCGCGGATCAGCACGCCACCGGGGGCACTGGCGAGCGGAAAGATATGCCCGGGCTGCACGATATCTGCGGGCACCGCAT
>JAWLGG010000368.1:0-3822 GCA_041685155.1 Chromatocurvus sp. | reverse complement strand
TTTGGCGTGTCCAACGACCTGGCCGGGTTCCAGAAGATCGAGACCGACTTCCTGACGGTGCAGTACGACCAGGGCGTCGAGTTCGGCGACGGCAACGTGACCTTCATCTATGGTTATCGTGATTCCTCGCAGCAATCGCTCAGCGACATCGACGCACAGCCCTTCGCCGCCTTCCATGCACCGTCGTGGCTGGAAGCGGAGCAACACAGCCTGGAGTTGCGCTACAGCGGCCGCTTCGGCGACGCCAACATCACCACCGGCGCCTACTGGTTCGACAACGACATCGCCTATCACGAGCGACGCGATGTGCTCGGCGCCCTGACGGCACAGCTGACGGGCGGCGCCCTGGGCCAGGATGTATCATTCCAGATACAGGATGGCGGCGGCAATTATCAGGTGGAAACGCTCGGCTTTTTCGGCGCCGTCGACTACGACCTCACGGATAACCTGACGCTGACCGCGGGGCTCCGCTACACCGAGGAAGACAAGTCGGCGGAGATCGCAACCCTGTCACAGAACACGAACGTACTCAGTATTCCCGGCACGCTGGGCAGCGGTACGCCGGTCTACGTCAACCCGCTCACCGGCACCGACACGCGCTGCAACATCGTCACACGCAGCGACTGTCCACTGGACTTCCAGGACGACGACAGCTGGACCACCTGGTCACCCAAGCTGGGCCTGACCTATGTCCTGTCAGATACGGCTCGCGTCTACGGCCACTGGACCCGCGGCTTCCGCTCCGGCGGCTACAACCTGCGTAATACCAGCCCCATCGCCACGCCTGGACCGTTCGACGAGGAGCAGGTCGACAGCTTCGAGATCGGCTACAAGTCCACCAACAGCTGGGGCCGACTGAATGCGGCCGTGTTCTACACGGAAGTGTCCGATATGCAGCGCGAGGTGAACACCGCCAGCGAGGACTCCGCCGTGGTGCAGGTGATCGACAATACGGCTGACGCGACGCTGATGGGCCTTGAGGTGGACGGCTCGTTCCGGATCAGCGACAGCATGCTGCTGCTGGCGTCCCTTGGCTACCTCGATGCCGAATACGACTCCGTGCGCTTCGACCTGAACGGCGACGGCGATATCAACGCCGCAGACAAGGACCTGGACCTGCCCCGCGCACCGGAGCTGACCTACAGCATTGGCCTCAACTACGACTGGGATATCGGCGGCTGGGGCTACGCCACGGCGCGCGTCAGCTACGCCTACCGGGACAAGACCTTCTTCACGGATGACAACCGCGGCCTGATCAACGAGCAGGATATCCTGGATGCGGGCATCGACTTCTACAGCAACGATGACCACTGGGTCTTCTCCCTGTACGGTCGCAACCTGCTGGATACGGTGAAGCACGGCGGCGCCACCCAGCTGCCCCAGTCATTCGGCCCCCTGCCCCTGGGCGGCACCTTTGCCCCGCTGGCCAAGGGTGAGGTCTTCGGCGCAGAGGTGACCTACAACTTCTGACCCGGCGCAGGGCGCGGGCCACGCGGCCCGCCGCTCTACAGGTACACCGGCAGGCAACTGCCGGTTTTTTTATGCCCGGACGAAGCCCGCAGTAACGTGTCTGCCCGCTGTGATCGACTTGCGGACTTGATACTGACAGTATTAGTGTCAGTATTTCACATATCGGGCGCGGGCCCTCGCAACACGCCCGCCTGTATGGTTGATTATTCACCGCATGCGGGAAATACTTCAGGCGAATTGCCGCACAGCAGCGACAGGCACAAGGGAAGACAACAATAAAGGCTCCGCGAGAGCACGCAGTGTCAGGAACACCGCAGGACAGACTGCAGCTGAAGACGGCGCGCAAAGCCGACACTGCAATCGACCGACAGACCATCACTCACAGGGAGACGTTTACACCGAGAATCCATTACCACGACAGCCATAACAATAATCGAGCACGACAACATACTGATAAAAAAACCGGGTAAGGAGCATCGCCATGCAAAACCAGAACTTTCGCACATCGCCCCTGCTGTTGGCCGTCGTCATCGCCAGTGGTGCCGTCGCTCAGGAGGGTGGGTCCTCGCGTCTTCTCGAGGAGGTCACGGTCTATGCGCAGAAACGCGAGCAATCCATCCTGGAAGTCCCGGTGTCGGTGGCCTCCTACAGCAACGAGGCGCTGAATCGCGCGCAGATACGCGATCTGTCGGAACTGCAGCAGGTCGCTCCCAGCGTGGTATTCAACAGCTCTACCGGCGCCACCCAGTCCATCCTGACCATCCGCGGCATCGGCACGGCGGGGCAGAACTCCGGCCTAGAGCAGTCGGTGGGCGTGTTCATCGACAACGTCTATCGCGGCCGGCCGGGGGCGGCACTCGGTGACTTCGTTGATCTCGAGTCCATCGAGGTGCTGCGCGGGCCCCAGGGCACGCTGTTCGGGCGCAACACCTCCGCGGGCGTTATCAGCGTGCGCTCGCGCCAGCCGGAACAGGAGTTCGGCGGGCATGTCTCCGTTGGCGTCGGCGACTTCGGCTTCCAGCAGGTGCGCGGCGCCGTGACCGGCCCCATTACCGACAACCTCGCCTGGCGTCTTGCCGGCACCTGGCAGGAGCGCGACGGCTACATCGACGACACCTTCAGCGGAGAAGAATGGAACGACCGCGATCGCTACTCGGCGCGGGGGCAGCTGCTCTGGGACATCAACGAGACCACATCCCTGCGGCTGATTGCAGACTACACGGAAACCGATGAGCGCTGCTGCGTACCGGTGCAGATTTTCGACGCCAGCAGTGCCCTGCTGCTGATCGACAGCCCCGGAGGCCTGGGCGCCTTGAGCCCGGTATTTTCCAATTTCAATATCGGCATTCCCCTGCAGGAGGGCACGCCGGGCACCACGGTGCCACAGGAAGTCACCTTCGAGGGCCAGTTCCTCGACCCGGATGATTACGAGGGCACACGCACCACCGCGGCCAGCGCCGACGACAGTTTCGAGGATGGCGGCGTCTCCGCCGAGCTCAACACGGCGTTGAGCGACAACGTCGACATGACGCTGATTGGCGCCTATCGCTTTTTCGAGACCAACCCCTTCGGCGATATCGACATGCGCACCGCGGATATCTGGCGCGGTGGTCGCGGCCAGGACATCGACGAGACCTCGCTGGAGCTGCGCTTCTCCGGCACTCATGGCAACGCGGACTGGACCCTCGGCGGCTTCTATTTCGACCAGGACATCAAGGGCAGCGGTCGCTTCGAGTGGGGGCCGGATGCGGCGGCCTACCTGTCCCAGGTGGGTATCGCACGCCTGCTGACGGATCCGGAGGTGGTCGGTGCAGGCGCCACGGCGGCGGACATCCTCGGCTCGGGGCTGGTGGACATCGGCAACGCCGCGCCCGGCGGCGCTGCCAATCCGCTGAACTGGTCGCCGACCACCGCGTTGACAGGCACCGGTGCCCGGGAAACCGTGGACTACAACTCGGAGAGCATTGCCATTTTCGGCCAGGTCACGTTCAATCTGAGCGAGCAGCTGAGCTGGACCATTGGCGGCCGTTACACCGACGAGAAGAAGAAGG
The DNA here is from genome assembly GCA_041685155.1 of Chromatocurvus sp. Lineage (GTDB taxonomy): Bacteria > Pseudomonadota > Gammaproteobacteria > Pseudomonadales > Halieaceae > Chromatocurvus. The sequence goes on along the minus strand of JAWLGG010000368.1, from coordinate 301 downwards.
CCTCCTATCTGACAGAAGCCAACGATCCATTCTCCGCCCGCGACCTGCGCGCGGCATCACTCACCGGCAACGACGGGCTGTTCTGGGCACTGCGGCCTATTCAGGTACACCTGGCATCGGACCCGGCGTCGGACGACTTCGAGGACGACGACTTCTCCGTCGCCACCAATATCAACTACGAGGTCTCGGACAGCGTGTCCGTGTTCGCGCGCTTCGCCCAGGGCTACAAGGCCGGCGGCCTGAACCTGAACGGCACCATTGGCCAGCAGCCCGGCAACCCGACACCAACCTTTGCCAACAA
>JAWLGG010000367.1:0-3826 GCA_041685155.1 Chromatocurvus sp. | reverse complement strand
CGATCGGGAATTCCAGGCCATCCTTCCCCTGCGCGGCAAGATTCTCAACACCTGGGAGGTCGATTCCCAGGAGGTGCTCGCCTCGCAGGAAGTGCACAATATCTCGATCGCCCTGGGCATAGACCCCGGCAGCGATGATCTCAGCGGCCTGCGCTACGGCAAGGTCTGCATCCTCGCGGATGCCGATTCCGACGGTCTGCATATCGCGACGCTGGTCTGTGCGCTGTTCGTGCGCCATTTCCGGCCGCTGGTCAGCGCCGGGCACGTCTTCGTTGCCATGCCGCCGCTGTACCGTATCGATGTTGGCAAGGAGGTGTACTACGCGCTGGATGAAAGCGAGAAGCAGGGCGTACTGGCGCGCATCGAGGCGGAAAGGAAGCGCGGGAAGGTCAATGTGCAGCGCTTCAAGGGCCTCGGCGAAATGAACCCCCTGCAGCTGCGGGAAACCACCATGGCACCCGACACCCGCCGGCTGGTGCGCCTCGTGTTGGATGCCGGCGACGGGACCAGTAAGATGCTGGATATGCTGCTGGCCAAGAAGCGCTCAGGCGACCGCAAGACCTGGCTGGAGTCCAAGGGTGACCTGGCGGAAGTGCTTGCCTGACCGGATGTCCGCAATCGCGAAATCACACACAGGCGCAACCACAACACAGGAGAGACAGAAAATGAAAGCGACAGGTTACCGGTGGCTGGCGGGCTGTCTGGGTGTTCTGCTGGCTTTTGCCACCAGCGCCGCCAGCGCTCAATGGGAGCTTGATAGTGAGCGCTCACGACTCAGCTTTATCTCCGTTAAAAATACCTCGGTGGGCGAGTCCCACACTTTTGCGTCGCTCACGGGTTTTGTCGGTGATGACGGCAGTGCGCAGGTAGGAATCAAGCTCGACAGCGTAGATACTGCGATTCCGATCCGCGACGAGCGCATGCGCAAGATGCTGTTCGAGACCGGCAGCTTTCCCTCCGCCAGCATCTCGACCAGCGTCGACCCCGAGGTCATCACGCAGGCCAGAACAGCCCCGACGGTCGTGACCGTGCCCCTCACCGTGGAACTGCACGGCAACAGCGCCACCTATGACGCTGCCGTGCTGGTCAGCATTGCCGAAGACGGCAGCCTGCACGTGGCGACGCGCGAACCGATTGTCGTCGACGCCGGCGATTTCGACCTGGGGGCAGGTGTCACCGCCCTGAAGGAAGTCGCCGGGCTCGCCTCAATCAGCACCTCGGTGCCCGTCTCGGCCCACCTGGTGTTCTCCCCCGCCAGCGACTGATATTGCGTGCAGCGCTGCTGCCGCATCAGACCCGGCCTGCGCCCGTTGTCAGTTCTGCCCGGCAGCGGCCCGCGCCTCGAGCTGTCGCAGCCACTGCAGGTAGGCGGGGGTTTCCGGCGCTATCTCAAGCAGTGACCGTACGTGCCGGATGGCGGCAGCAAGGTCTCCGGCAGCCGCCGCGTACTCGCCGAGCGCGACCAGGACGGTCGGGTTGCCTGGTTGCTGGCGGTGCAGGCGGCGCAGGGTGTCCCGCGCCGCCTCGCTGCGACCGCTGCCGTGCAGTGCCACCGCATGCACATAGCGGTGGCGCCAGCCATCGCTTTCCCTGGTGGCCGCCTTGCCCAGCAGGGCTGCGCCCTTTTCCCGGTTGCCTGCGCGAATCTCCAGCAGGCCCAGCGCGTGCAGCGCACTGCCATTGTCCGGCGACTGCGACAGCAGCCGCTGCAGCTGCTCCCTGGCGGCGTCCTCGTCACCGCGCTGTCGCTGCAGGTCGGCCAGGTTGAGGTGCGCGGCCGCCAGCGAGGGGTCAAGGGCAAGCGCCTCGCGGTAGGCGGCTTCCGCGCGGGGCAGGTCGCTGCGCGCGCTGTGGAATACGCCGAGCTGCAGCTGTGTTTCCGGCATGTCGGCGTGCCTGGCCTGCAGCGCCAGGTACTCGTCGAACAGCCGAAGCAGCCGGTCGCGCCGGGCGGGAGCGATGCGCGCCAGCGGGATGTCGGCGAGGCTGGCGGCGACCTCCATGCGCACGGCAGTGACCTTTTCGTCCAGCAGGGGCAGCAGCAGTTCCAGTCGCTGCCGCGGGTTCACGCCTGACAGGCTGCGCACCGCACCGAGCCGCAGCAGCGGGTCATCTGCGCCCAGCAGCGGTTCTGCCATGGGCGCGGCGTCCGTGCCGGCGAGGGTTTCCAGGGCCGTGGCGCGCCAGATGGGGGAAAGCGCCGCGTCCCCTGCCTGTGCTGCCACTTCCCGGCGTGCGCGGGCGTCGCCCTCCCTCAGGCGCTGGAGGGCGCTCGCGGGATGCGTGGGAGTGCGCTCCGGCTCCCCGTTCCATGCGCGCAGTGCCGACGCTGCCCAGGCACTGTCGCGGTCGCTGTGACACCCGCTGCAGGCGTCGGGCGTTCCCAGGGCCGCGCCCAGGTCCGGCCGCGGGATACGCATGCTGTGGTCGCGGCGATCGTCCACGCCCATGTAGCGCTTGTCGGGCATGTGGCAGTTGACGCACTGCGCGCCGCTCCCGGCGGGGTGGTGATGGTGCTTTGCGGTGTCATAGGTCTCGCGCCGGTGGCACTGGGCGCAGACGCCATTGCCCCCGGCGCGCAGTTCATTGCTGTGGGGTTCGTGGCAGTTGCTGCAGACCACGCCCGCGCGCTGCATGCGACTCTGCAGAAAGGACCCGTGGACAAACACCTCGTCGTCGATCTGGCCGTCGGGGTGGTACAGGGGTGGCTGCAGCAGCGACAGCCTGTGGGTGTCGAGCAGCTCAGCGCCATAGTGGTAGTCGCCGAGCACACCGCGGTGCGAGTGGCAGCGGGCGCAGGCGTTGATCTGGGTATCGGCCTGCAGCGGGCGGCTGCGGCTTGCGATAGCCGTATCGTCGGCGAACTGCCAGACGCCCCGCTGGCCGAGGTCCAGGGCGAGTCCGAGGTTTGCGGCGCGCGGCGCATCGCCCTCCATCTGCTTGATGTGTTGCGCGCCGGGACCGTGGCAGGCCTCGCAGCCGACGCTGACCTCGCGGAAGCGGGTAGCGTAGCTGCGGGTCGCTATATCGTAGCGTTTTTCGACCTGCGTGCTGTGGCACTCGGCGCAACGGGCATTCCAGTTCTGGTAGGGGCCTGTCCAGTGCAGGGGGTCGCGGTGGTCGATGGCGTCGTCCGGGTACAGGTGGTACCAGCGCTGGCCGCCCTCGTCGGCGGGGCGGGCGTCCCAGGCGATGCTCAGGGCCTGCAGCCGGCCGCGATCGAGGGGCAGGAGGAGCTGCTGCAGCGGATAGACACCGAAGACATAGCGCACCGTAAAATCCTGCAGGCGGCCGTCCGGCCCGTCGGTGCGCACCATGAAGCGCTCGTCCTCGCGGTAGAAGCGCGTGGTGACGCCGTTGTAGGTGAAGGTCGCATCATCGAAGTCGCCGAGCACGGTGTCGGACGAAGGCGCCTGCATTGCCCGCTGGTGGTGCGAGCCCTGCCACAGGTCGAAAGCTTCTGTATGGCAGCCGGCGCAGCGTTCGCTGCCGGCGAAGTCGTCGTAGTCGACGGGCGCGTCGGCCCGGCTCGCGGAAGCGATTGACAGCATAAGAAACAGGAGCAGGGATGTCAGCATGGGGCGTGATGTCGTCCGGTTGCCGTGCAGGGCAATGGCGGCCATGATCCCCCGCAAGCGGTATGGACAGCAAGCCGCAGCGGTTTACCCTATGGGTCTACCCACCATCGAGAAACAGGAGCGTCATGAAACTGGGCATCTTGCGCACAGATACCGTCCGCCCCGAGTGGTCCGCCCGCTTTGGCGAGTACCCGGACATGTTCATGCAGCTGCTGGGCCGGCTGGACCCCACGCTGGAATTCCGGGTG
>JAWLGG010000366.1:2143-3827 GCA_041685155.1 Chromatocurvus sp. | reverse complement strand
GAGGTCGGCCGCGCCCGCGTAGGCATCGAGGAGAGATCGCTGCACGGACCTGCGCAGCAGCGACTGGTGGGCGTGCTGGCTGTGAATGTCGACCAGGTATTGTCCGAGTTCGGCGCACTGCTGCACGGTGGCGGGTCGGCCGTTGATCCAGGCGCGGGAGCGGTCGGCGCTGATGACGCGGCGCAGGATGCACTCGCCTTCCGCCGAGAGTTCCTGATCCTCCAGCCAGGCATGTGCCGCGGGTATGCCGGCAATGTCGAAGCAGGCGGTGATGTCGGCGCGTGCGCAGCCCGGGCGGATGCTGCGCGGTTCGGCGCGGTCGCCGAGACAGAGCCCGAGGGCGTCGAGCATGATGGACTTGCCGGCGCCGGTCTCGCCGGTGATGGCGGTCATGCCGCCCGAGAGCTCGATCTGCAGACTCTCGACGATCGTGAAGTTGCTGATACTGAGATGTGTAAGCATAGGACCCGGCTCCGGAGACAGGCTGTTATACCGCAGTTGTCCGGCGCATTAAACATCCGCGCTCGTCGCGGACGGTTTGCCGGTCGTCCCGTCTGTGATACAAGAGGGTCAACGCAGCGGCTGAGGTGATGTGTGCAGGAGACGATTTCCGATCGGGCGCGGACCCTGCTCAAGGTACTGGTGGAGCGGCATATCCGCGATGGCCAGCCCGTGGGGTCGCGCACGCTGCAGGAAGAGGCGGGGCTGCCGGTCAGTGCGGCCACGATCCGCAACGTGCTGTCAGACCTGGAGGAGCGCGGTTTCCTGCACTCGCCACATACCTCCTCCGGACGTATACCCACCGCCCTGGGTTATCGCCTGTTTGTCGACAGCCTGCTGCAGGTACAGGAACTGGACGAGGCCGCCGTGGCCGCCGTGCGCCAGGAGCTGAATCCCGACAAGAACGCTACCGATCTCGTGCAGTCCGCGTCGCAGCTGCTCTCCGCGATCACCTCGCAGGCGGGGATCGTTACCGTGCCGCGGCAGGAGACGCACCAGCTGCGACAGGTGGAGTTCCTGCCCCTGTCCGACAATCGCGTTCTGGTGATCCTCGTCATCAACCAGCGCGAGGTGCAGAACAGGATCATCCACACGCGGCGGGCGTTCACAGAGGAGGAGCTGCGTGAGGCGGCACGACTGGTCAACCAGCGCTACGCCGGGCAGGCGCTGGATACGGTCAAGAACCGGATTCTGGACGAGATGCGCGAGGCGCGCAGCCGCATCGACGACTACCTCAGCGCCACGCTGGATCTCGCCAGCCAGGCCCTGCACCAGGAGGAGAGCACCGACGACTACATGCTCGCGGGCGGTTCCCGCCTGCTCGACAGCGCGACGCCGGAAGACGTCGAAAAGCTGCGCGAGCTGTTCGATATCTTCGAGCGCAAGAAGGACCTGCTGCATTTGCTGGAGCGCTGTACCCGCGCCGACGGGGTGCAGATCTTCATTGGTGATGAGGCAGGATACGAGGTCTTCGGTGACTTCAGCGTCATTACTGCACCCTACGGCGACGGGCGCCGCCCGCTGGGTGTCCTCGGTGTCATCGGCCCGACGCGCATGGCCTACGAGCGCGTGATCCCGATCGTCGACGTCACCTCGCGCATGCTGAGTTCCGCACTGTTCCACTCCTGATGGTGATGGGGTCAGGTCCGGGACCAGGTCCCGGACCTGACCCCATCAGGAATCT
>JAWLGG010000366.1:0-2133 GCA_041685155.1 Chromatocurvus sp. | reverse complement strand
GCAAGAATTCCTTTAGCGGGTCTTGCTATTCAAGACGGTATCTGACCCCATCAGGAATCTGCTCTTGAAAAGGCGGCCGCTGCCCCCATTGACCACGCAGACGTAGACAAGGCGTCGGCAGTACCGTGCCTGCGACGCGACCCCTTGAATCGAGCGAAGAGACGGAGGACCCCGTGTCCGATAAAGACCAGCAGACAGGCAAGGCAGACAAGCAGCCGGAAACCTCAGAAGCCCATGCCGAGGCCCATTCAGCCGCCAGCGCGGAGGCGCGCGGCAGCGCCGAGCCCGGCCCACAGGATGCCCGGGAGTCGACGGAGATCACCGGCGACGCAGCCGAGGAGGATACCTCCGAGCCGTCCCTGGAAGAGGAACTCGCCCGCCTGCAGGAGGAAGTGGCCCAGGCGCGGGACAGCGCATTGCGCGCGCAGGCGGAGGCCCAGAATGCCAAGCGCCGCGCCGAGCAGGACGTCGAGAAGGCGCGCAAGTACGCCCTTGAGCGCTTCGCCGGCGAGCTTTTGCCGGTGGTGGACAACCTGGAGCGCGCCCTGGAGTCGGCCAGCGGCGACGAAGAGGTGGTCAAGCCAATCGCCGAGGGCGTCGAGCTCACGCTCAAGAGTTTCCAGAACGCCCTGAACAAGTTCAACATCGAGGCTGTGGACCCCCAGGGCGAGCCTTTCGACCCGCAGCTTCACCAGGCCATGAGCCAGATCGAGAGTCCGGACGTGGAGCCGAACACGGTGATTGCCGTCATGCAGAAGGGCTACACGCTGAATGGCCGTCTGGTGCGGCCGGCCATGGTCATGGTGAGCAAGCAGGCAGAGGGTCCCGGCAGCGTGGATGAGCGCGCCTGAGGCAGCCCACTCCAATCACGGACAACGCAAAAAAGACCGCATTGGCCTTGAATTGATCACAAACGGGCCAATATATGCACTCAGTGAATGTAGAGACAGGTCGCCACAGGCGGCCGTTTGAGGAGACGAATCATGGGTAAGATCATCGGTATTGACCTCGGTACGACCAACTCCTGTGTGGCCGTGCTGGACGGGGACAAGCCTCGCGTCATCGAGAATTCGGAAGGCGATCGCACCACGCCCTCCATTGTGGCCTACACGCAGGACGGCGAGATTCTCGTCGGCCAGAGCGCCAAGCGGCAGGCGGTGACCAATCCGCAGAACACCCTGTACGCGGTAAAGCGCCTGATCGGGCGCAAGTTCAAGGACGACGTGGTCCAGAAAGACATCAAGATGGTGCCATACAAGATCATTGCGGCAGATAACGATGACGCCTGGGTAGAAGCCAAGGGAGAGAAGATGGCGCCTCCCCAGGTATCCGCGGAAGTCCTGCGAAAAATGAAGCGCACGGCCGAGGAGTTTCTCGGCGAGCCGGTAACCGAGGCGGTCATTACCGTACCGGCATATTTCAATGACTCCCAGCGCCAGGCCACCAAGGATGCGGGCCGGATTGCCGGTCTCGAGGTCAAGCGCATCATCAACGAGCCCACGGCAGCCGCGCTTGCCTACGGTATGGACAAGGCCAAGGGCGATCGCACTATTGCGGTCTATGACCTGGGCGGTGGTACGTTTGATATCTCCATTATCGAGATTGCCGAAGTCGATGGCGAGCACCAGTTCGAAGTCCTTTCGACCAACGGTGACACCTTCCTCGGTGGTGAGGATTTCGACCTGCGCCTGATCGACTACCTGGCCGAGCAGTTCAAGAAGGACAGCGGCATCGACCTGCACAACGACCCGCTCGCTCTTCAGCGCCTGAAAGAGGCTGCCGAGAAGGCGAAGATCGAGCTGTCCAGTTCGCAGCAGACCGAAGTGAACCTGCCCTACATCACGGCAGATGCCTCCGGGCCCAAGCACCTGGTGGTCAAGCTGTCGCGCTCCAAGCTGGAGTCGCTGGTGGAGGAGTTGGTCACGCGCTCCATGGAGCCGGTGAAGATGGCGCTCAAGGACGCGGGCCTCAGCCCCAGCGAAATCGACGAGGTGATCCTGGTCGGTGGCCAGACGCGCATGCCGATGGTGCAGAAGCAGGTTGCCGACTACTTCGGCAAGGAGCCGCGCAAGGACGTCAACCCTGACGAGGCGGTTGCCGTGGGTGCGGCCCTGCAGGGCGCTGTTCTCTCCG
>JAWLGG010000365.1:0-3828 GCA_041685155.1 Chromatocurvus sp. | reverse complement strand
TTCAATCGCAGGGCAGAACACGGAGTCTGCACCAATGCACGGTGGGGGGCGCGATAAAGATCCAGAATCAAGTGCGCACCGAGCATGCCCTCGCGACCGATATTTTCTGTCTCAAATGGCTTATGGCCATCAATTGACCTGATCACCGAGATGCTGCCGTTGACGGGAAAGTACGCGTATTTGAGCGGGTCTCCCGCCTCGTAAAGCACCGAGCCGTCAACAAGATCAACAACATCACAACGGGCAAGAACATCATCGCGCTCTCCCAGCGGCAGGCGGTCGAGCAGGCGATTCCCGGATTGGGCCCCGGTTAGCGGTGCGGCCTTTGCTGGAAAAACCATGGTGATCTCCCGCGGCTGAGGGCAAGGCCGGCATTAAATACAGCTGTCCAGAGTCGCCGCATTTCTGCGACCCTGAACGAAGTGCAGCGAACTTTCTGTGCGTTATCGCACGAAGTCCTGCCAGCACGCGTGTGGTAAGACGGATCAGCTGGCTATTAGTTTCCAGCCCATCAGTCGGGCAATGAATGGGCACCGCAATACCGCAATACAAGAGCACCGCGATGAGAGCGGTCCCGATCCTCATCTCCAGCCGATACGTCTGACTGGATTGAGTGCCGGGATGAAGTGGATTTCAGACATTTGACGCACCGCTTCGCCGGGGTGTAGGTTCATGCACTTGGGCTTGGGGCCGATTATCCATGAAGCGTGATCGTGAAGATCTGAAAGGGCGCGCCGATACGGACGCCAGCCTGGCCACCGAGCGGGGCGCAGTCAATGACGCCATCGACCGCGCTGTAGCCAATGCCGAAAAACAGCTGGATTTTCTTATCGCGCGTGATCGCGTACTCGCAGACGAGGGGATAAGCAGGGTGCGTCGGCATGCGGACAAGTCCCTCGCCGGCGAAAGGTCCATGTTGTCCGTGCCGTCGCCTCAAGTCGTTGACGAGCGCGTCGCTACTGATTACAGAAAGCAGGCCGAGCGTTCTGCCACGGACGCCCTGTTCGAGCGCGAGCGCGACAGGGTAGACGAACATATAGAGGCTGATCGAGAAAAGGAGTCTTCGGCGGAAGTCTGGCACCAGGCCCACCGAGAGGATACCGACGAACATCTGTCGATTGAGCGCAGCGAGGCTGATGCCGTCGCGGCCGAGCGTGACGCCAGCGAAATGGCTCTGGAAGCCGCGCGCAGCGCCGAGGAAGAAAGAACCGGGGTGTTCGCAATGGTGGCCCACGACCTGCGCAGTCCACTGAGCGTGATTGTCGGCAACGCGGACATGATCGCGGAGGGTGCGGAGGATGCTCTGATGCGGGAGGCCGCCGGGGATATCACCCGGGCAGCGGCGCGCATGGGCCGCCTGTTGGTTGATCTGCTTGATCTTGCGCGTATCGATGCGGAAACCTTCCGGTTGGACAGGCAGCCGCATTCCCTGACGACACTGCTCTCAGAGCTGCGCCTGTCCTATTGCCCCGTATTCGAGGATCGTGGTGTGACCCTGTCCGTCGATGTGCCGTCGGAGGATCTGGTCGCCACCTTCGATCACGACCGCGTCGTGCAGCTGCTGTCCAATCTGCTCGGCAATGCGGTAAAGTTCACGCCCCGCGGTGGGAGCGTCGATCTGTGGGTGGAGCGTGATCCCGAAAAGCTGGTTTTCGTCGTCCGGGACGACGGTGCCGGCATTCCGCCGAGCGCCCTGTCACATTTGTTCGAGCGGTTCTGGCAGAGCGATACCGACAGGCGGCGGGGGCTTGGGCTGGGACTCTACCTCTGCCGCACAATCGCTCGGGCGCATGGGGGCGAGATCTCGGTGCAGAGCGAGGTGGGTTCGGGCTCGACGTTCCGTGTCTGTCTGCCGATGAGTCGATAGGCGCGATACGCCAATCCCGGTGGCGTGCGCCTCCCCGCAGCAACCCGCCTCCAGCGGGAGGCGCTCGCACACGCTGGAACAGAGGAAATCGCATGAACCCCTTTGAAACCCTCATCCTCGATATCAACGACGGCATCGCCACCATCACGCTGAATCGTCCCGACCGCATGAACGCCTTTACGTTACAGATGATGGAAGACCTGATTGCGGCTTTCGATCTGACGGATGCTATTGATGAGGTGCGCGCGGTGATTGTCACCGGCGCGGGCAGGGCCTTCTGCGCCGGTGCCGATCTGTCCTCGGGGGCGGATACCTTCGACTACGAGCGAGAGAAAGGCAACGCGCCGGACCCACTGGCCAGCGGCGTCAACCGCGACGGCGGTGGCATGGTGGCGCTGCGCATCTTCCGCAGCCTGAAACCGGTCATCGGCGCGATCAACGGTGCCGCCGTCGGGGTGGGGGCGACAATGTCCCTGGCCATGGACATGCGACTGGCGTCCGAGACGGCCCGCTACGGCTTCGTCTTTGCGCGTCGCGGCATTGTTCCGGAAGCAGCCTCATCCTGGTTTATCTCCCGGGCGGTCGGGCTGTCCACCGCGCTGGAGTGGTGCATGAGCGGACGGCTGATCGATGCCGGCGAACTGGAGAGGCGGGGACTGGTGCGCTCGGTTCATGCGCCGGACGACCTGTATCCCGCCGCGCTGGCTTTAGCCCGAGAGATCGCCGACAACACGGCGCCGGTGTCGGTGGCGATGACCCGACAGATGCTGTGGCGCATGGCCGGTGCCGAACACCCCATGGTGGCGCACCGGCTGGACAGCCGGGCCGTGCAGGCCCGCGGTGCCTCGGCGGATGCGAAGGAGGGGGTTGCCTCCTTCCTGGAGAAGCGGCCGGCGACCTACCCCGACCGGGTGTCTGTCGATCTGCCGGATTTCTATGACTGGCAGGGCGAGCCGGATTTCGAGTGAGGCAGCTTCGGCGGGTGCACGTTCCTGCTCGCGCCAACCCAGTCCAGAAACTGCACTTCCGGTAGCGGACGGCTGGTCAGGAAGCCCTGCAAATGGTCGCAGTGCCGTTCCTGCAGGAATGGCTTCTGTTTTTTCTGTCTCTACCCCTTCCGCGGTAACGGTGATGCCGAGGGCATGGGCGAGGCTGATCACCGCGGACGCAATGGCGTCGTCATCGGCGTCGGGGGTCAGGTCCTTGACGAATGTGCGGTCGAGTTTCAGCGAGTCGACCGACAGTCGCTTGAGGTAGGACAGCGACGAGTAGCCTGTGCCAAAGTCGTCTATTGCTACCCGCACACCCAGCTCGTTCAGCGCCAACAGCGTGCCGGCGCCGCCGCGATCGTCCAGCAGAACGCTTTCGGTGACTTCGATTTCCAGCAGGTCCGGGGCCAGGCCCGTGTGCTCAAGAATTTCGCGCAGGCTGCTGACGAAGTTTGGCTGGCACATGACAGTTTCGTGACATTCCCCGGCCCCGCGGCGCGATACGGCCGTCTCAGGCGTGCTGCCGTCGCGCAGGTTCTTGCCCGTCTCTCCGCGCGGGTCCAGACCCTGTGTGCAAGCCAGCTGCGCGATAAAGTGGCGGGTCGCGCAGCTTGTGCACTGAAGTGGTGCGACGGCCCCGGCGGGCTGGGCCGTTGGCAGACCCGGCGCTAGCGCCACTGCCGCTATGCCGTGCACTGTAGCCGCGTCGGAATAGTCACAAACGGCTGGCACAGATTTCGCATCATCGTGATGCATGGGGTGCGCATCGAGTGCAGACGGCGCTCGCTCGCCCCTCGCTGTCTTCCCGCCCGCATAACCGAACGAGGCACTCATGATGCGACTTCCTCCTTTTCTTGTGACGCGACTCGCCGCAGTGCTGCTCGCGCTGCTGCTTGTCCCGGCGGCCGGGGCGCTGCGGGCAGAGGAAGCGACCGGCGAGCCGATCAGGATCGGTGTGCTGCATTCCCTGAC
>JAWLGG010000364.1:0-3829 GCA_041685155.1 Chromatocurvus sp. | reverse complement strand
GCCGGCGGTACGGTGCAGCGTGCCCGCAGCGAGAATCTGCTGCCGGCTGATGAGGCCGGGTCGACGTGGTGGCCGGCCCTTGTCGACGCCGCCCTGGCAATCGTCGCGGTACAGGCGGCCGTACTCGTGTACGGCACCCTGCCCGCCGTGCCACCGGTCAATCCTGCTGCCGGTCTCATCCTGGCTCTCGGTGTGGCGCCCCTCTTTGCGGGCATCCGGACAGCGGGCCCCGGTCCGGCCATGGGCTGTCTGTTGCGCGCGGGCGGTGTCGTCGGCCTGTATCTGCTCTGGCACACCCTGTTCTCCAGCCTGATGCCGGCAAACCACAGCCCGGCAGCCGGGCTCGCCCTGTTTGCGTCGCTGGTCTTCGTCGGCTTCTATCTTGTTCAGGTCTGGATTGCGACGCGGCCGCGGGGGCAGCTCGCCGACCGCCTCTTTGCGGTGGCTTTCGCCGGTTTCTACCTCGATGAAAAAGTGACACGCCTGACGTTCCGCCTGTGGCCGATCGCGCTGCAGCGGCCCCCGTCCACGGCGGGTGCACCCACACTTGAAGCCTCACAGGGAGTAGCGCAATGACTGCAATGACACCCATTCCGTCGGTTGACCCGGACCAGCTCAGCAATGCCGTCGCCGCGGCCTGCCGGCTGGTCGCTCCGGCCTGGCCACTGGACCGCCTGATTGCCGTCAATCCGCTGTGGCACAAGGTCGACCGGCCGTTTCATGAGGTTGCGCAGGATCTTGCCCGGATAGCCGGGACGTCGATGCACATGCCCACGGACTATTACTACAGCGCCTGGTTACAGGGCGAGATACGTCGCGAGCACCTGCGCGTTGCCCTTGCCGAGAGCGGCAGCGACTACACGGAGTTCTCTGCCGTCGCCGCGCTGCAGCGTGGTGCGACGGGTGGCGACGCGCTGGCGCTGCCCTCCGATGTCCTGGATGAGCGACGCGACCTGGCGCGGTCGCCGGCCTGGCGCGAGACCATCACCCAGCAGATCTCGCAGTTTGCCGCGGCTTTTTTCGACGGCACCCAGTCTGACTGGCACAGTGACCACGGCAGCAGTTTCTACGGCGACTGGCGGGCGTCGCTGCAGGCCGACCCTTCGGTCGAGTGGCTGATGGGGTTGTCGGGCCTGCGCGAGCGGGCTCGGTCACTTCCCGGGGATCCCACCGAGCTGCTGGCCCTGGCAGCGCGGACCTTTGCGCTGGACGCCGGCGGCCTCCAGGAGTTCTTCAGCGTCGCATTGCTGCGAATCAACGGCTGGGCCTCATGGTGCGCATATCAGCGCTGGCAGGCGGGCCTTGCCGGCGGTGACGACGCGGTGATCGAGCAGCTTCTGGCGGTACGCGTGGCCTGGGAGGTTATGCTGGATGACGGCGACCGCGGTGCCGGTTCGGTGTTCGATCAGTGGCAGGGCGGATGGACCCGGCGCCGGGCGGCACCGGTGGCGAATGCCCAGGTACTGTCCCGCCTGTGGCAGAGGGCGCACGAAGTGGCGTTCCAGCGCTCACTGGTGGAGGCCATGAATGCCGATGACGCCCGCGGTCAGGCGCAGTCGGCGAGCGCGGTCAGCGTGCAGGCGGCGTTCTGCATTGATGTGCGATCGGAAGTGTTTCGCCGCGCCTTCGAGTGCGGGGATGACAGCGTGAAGACGCTGGGCTTCGCAGGATTTTTTGGCCTGCCCATCGATTATACCCCCGTGGGAACGCAGGCCACGCAGCCACAGTTACCCGGTCTGCTGGCGCCGGGTGTACACGCCACGGACAGCGCCCCCCCCGGGCTGGTGGCCCGGCGGCAGGCCAGGCTGCGCGGAAGGCGCGTGTGGCGCGGATTCGAGCGCTCCGCGGTGTCGGCCTTCAGCCTGGTCGAGAGCCTGGGCCTCGCCTACGGGTTCCGCCTGGTTGGCCGCTCGCTTGGCCTCCTGCCCGGTGAAAGGTCGCCGATTCGCAGCGGTCTCGCCGGCAACGAGGTCCATGAGCTGCCTCCCTGCGTCCCGGAAGGCACTATCAGTCTCGAGGCTCGCGCCGACCTGGCGGAGGGTGCCCTGCGCGGAATGGGTATGACACACGGCTTTGCGCGGCTGTTCCTGATGGTTGGCCACGGCAGCACCTCGGAGAATAATGCCCACGCCGCGGGCCTGGACTGCGGCGCCTGCGGCGGGCAGACCGGCGAAATCAATGCGCGCCTGCTGGTTCAATGGCTGAATGATATCGCTATCCGCGATGCGCTTGAAGAGCGGGGCGTCGTGATTCCCGAGCGCTGCACCTTCATCGCCGGCCTGCACGATACGACGACAGATGAGATCACGCTGTTCGACACGGCCGCGGTGCCGGCCTCTCACTGCGATGATCTGGCGCGGCTGCGTCGACGCCTCAATCGCGCGACGCAGCGGGCGCGTGTCGAGCGCGCACCGCGACTCGGGCTCAAGCACCTGGAAAATTCGCCGCGAGCGCTGGAGCGCGCGCTGCACAGGCGCGCCCGTAACTGGGCCGAGACCCGTCCCGAGTGGGGCCTTGCAGGCAATGCGGCGATGATCATAGCGCCGCGCTGGCGCACCCGTAACATCTGCCTCGACGGCAGGGCGTTCCTGCACGAGTACGCCCCGGGGCGGGATCCGGACGGTGAGGTACTGACCCAGATCATGACGGCGCCGATGGTCGTGGCGCACTGGATCAACATGCAGTATTTCTTCTCCACTGTGGATAACACGCGCTTCGGCGCGGGTAACAAGCTGCTGCACAACGTGGTCGGCGGCCGAATCGGCGTGTTCGAGGGCAACACGGGCGACCTGCGCATCGGGCTGCCAATGCAGTCGCTTCACGACGGCCGGCAGTGGCAGCACGAGCCGCTCAGACTGTCCGTCTTCATCGACGCGCCGCGCGCCCGCATCGAGGCCGTGCTCGCAGCGCATCCGCAAGTGCGAGGGCTGTTTGAGAACCAGTGGCTGTACCTGTTCCGCCTGGGCGGCGAGGTGGTGGAAGCCTGGCGCGATGGCGAGTGGGACAGAGCCTGACGTCGCCGGCGATGCCGGTCAGGCGGGGCGCGTCCGGCGCAGGCCCAGCAGGTTGACCAGCAGGCTCGGCAGGAAGGTCAGCGTGATCACCATGGAGACGAGGATGCCGGTGAGCACGACGATGCCGACCCCGCGGTACAGCTCGGTACCCGCGCCCGGCAGGAAGACCAGCGGTGCGAGGCCGAACACGGTGGTCGCGGTGGACATGAGAATGGGCCGCAGTCGCGTCTCCACCGCGCGACTGACCGCCTCGCGCAGGGGAAGGTCGCGGTCCTCGAGGTTTCGCCGTGCCTGCTCGACAATGAGAATCGGGTTGTTGACCACGGTCCCCAGCAGGATGATAAAGCCGAGCATGGTGATCATGTCGAAGGGCTGCACGATGCCGGGCAGCCCCGCGCCCTGCAGTGCCGTGCCGAGACCGTTCACCAGCACAAGGCCCACCAGGCCGCCGGCGATGCCCAGCGGCACGGTCGTGAGAATCACCAGGGGGAAACCCCAGTGGGAGAAGATGGCCACCATCAGCAGGTAGATCAGGATCACCGCCACCAGCAGATTCTCCGACAGGGATGCCCGGGTGGCATCGAGCTGGTCTGCGGCGCCGGAAATGCTGATGTCGACCGCCGAGTCGATCTCGCCCGCCGCCTGCATCGCCGGCAGCATGTTCGAGCGGATGCGCTCCACCGCGGTTTCCAGGGCGACGTCCCGGGGTGCGATCACTGACAGGGTGACGGTGCGTCGACCGTCGATACGCCGCAGGGTATCGCTGTCGATGGTGGTCACGATGTCGGCGAGCGACGCCAGCGGCAGGACGCTTC
>JAWLGG010000363.1:0-3851 GCA_041685155.1 Chromatocurvus sp. | reverse complement strand
GGAAATGGTGCCCGGCGACCTCACGTTCGCCGGCGGGGCTATGGAGTCCTCAGCGGGCTGGTTCGCGAACGCTCGGTCCGCTGACCCGCGTTCTGTCGGAACGGACGAGTTGGGGACGCTACCCGCTGCGAGATCTGGCATGGGATCCGGCACCCTGTCGGTCGCCGCCGGCTCGGTCGAGACCTCCGGGGACGGACTCGTGAAGGACGCGGCAGCATCATCGGATTCCGCCTCGGGACGGGCGACCGAGGCAGAGGAGTCCGAACCCGTATCGGATGCGACGATGGTTTCCGGCAGGATGGAAGCGCCTGCCGTCACCCCGCTGCCGGCGGAGCCGTCCGGAACCTCCGCCTGGCTCGATGACCCGGCCCTCATGCCGTCCGACTCGGTGCCGGCCGCTGAAGCCGCCTCGGGTTCCCGAACCGGTCGGATCTCGCGAACGGCATCGGCATCCGTTGCGTCCCTCGTTGCGCTCTCCTCCTCTTCCGCGCGCAGGGACTGCAGTGCGTTCCAGGCCACCGCCGAGGATTCGTTCCACCATTGCTCCACGGTGGCCACGGAAGCGGAAAGCCCGGCCATGGGTGAGTCCTGCAGGGTGGTGGTGCGCGAGAGGAACAGTACGACCACCACGGCAATCGAGATCAGAACCATCAGCATGAACCAGGACAGCACGCGCGATCGCCGCTTTGCTGTTGTGCGACGTCTGGGTCCTGGAGCCATCGCCGCCATCTGTTCCCAGTGTTCTGCCTTGTCCGGCACGATATGCATCATCGAGTCCGCGGTTCGGGCGGCTTGCGCATCCTCTGCCCCAGTCTGGCCCTCAGCCCGTGCGGAAGCCGACCCAGGATGCAACCTCAGCGGCACTACCGGCGGGGATTCCGTAGCAAACCCGTGCCTGGCGTGCGGAGTAGATGTCGCCGCGTCCTCGGAAGAAGGCGAAGGCGGTCCCCCTGTCGCTGCGATGCGCTCGCGGTTTTCCGGTGCCGGAGAGCCGCTCGCCGGGCCAAGGTCACGGTCAAGGTCAGGGTCAGGGTCGCGGTCAGCCTGCTCCGGCTCCCCGGGCACGCGGGGCCCGGCAAGGACCTCGTCAGGCGCCGCCTCCTCTGACACCCGGGGCTCCACAGGACCCGCGGCAGGCTCCGGCGCCTTCGGGGCCGCTGCCCGGAACAGTCCGTGATCGATCTCGGACCAGAGGCTGTCGTCGCTGTGGCCACCGGCCGACGCGCCATCCCCCTTATCCGGATCCCCGGGTCCCATGGTGTGGGCAAGGGCCTCATCCGGCTGGTAATCCGGACGCGCGAGTTCCTCCCGATGCAGATCCCTGGCCACGGTCACTGCGTCCTCGATGGTCAAGGTGTGGCGTTCACCGATGAAGCCATGCAGCATCAGCCGGCTGCAGATCAGATTGATTCGCCGGGGAACACCTTGGCTGAACCCATGTACGATACGCAGGACGCCCGGCTCGAAGGTCGGGTCCCCTTGCCATCCGGCCCGTTCCAGCCGGTGCCGGACGTAACCGATGGTCTCCTCCGGATCCAGCGGGTCCAGCTGCCAGGCCGCGATGAGCCGCTGCTGCACCTGCTCCATCGCCGGGCCACGCACCAGCTCGCGCAAGGATTCCTGGCCCAGCAGCGCGATCTGCAGCAGAGGCTCTCCCTTGCGCTGCAGGTTGGTGAGTAGACGCAGCTCCTCCAGTGCGGAAGGCGCGAGATCCTGTGCCTCGTCGATGATCAACAGCGTGCGCAGCCCTTGCCGATGCTGCTGGTTCAGGAACTCCATCAGGCGCTGCAGCACCAGTGCCTTCTGTGTCGTGTGAACGTCCAGGCCAAAGGCGTAGCCCGTCATCAACAGCAGGTCGTCGGCCCCCAGCTGGGTGCTGACCAGGGTTCCGGCAACGAACTCCTTGTCCGGCAGACTGGCGAGCAGGTCATTGATCAGCGTGGTCTTTCCGGTCCCCGGCCTGCCGGTGACCATCACGAAGCCCTCGGCCCGGTAAAGCGCGTACTGCACATAGGCCTTCGCCCGCGCGTAGCTGCGGTGGTCGAAGCAGAACCGATGATCCGCACTGAGACGGAACGGGTCCGCCTTCAGCCCATAAAACTCTTCATACATGGTGCGATATCTCTAGTTGCATGGCCCACCAATCAGGCATTGTACAGGCGAACCCCAGAGTCTCGGGGCGGCCCCCGTGACACGTCAAGGGCGCAATCGCGCGGTGACGACGGCAGCCAACCAGGAACCAGGTTCGTGAGCCACGCATCCTTCCGGCTGTTTGCGCGTACTGATCCGCAGGGCGTAAGCCTTCGAAGGACGCGCTGATCAATGCCCTTCGACAGGCTCAGGGCGAACGGTGAAGGGGTGCCCCGGACGAAAGGTAGGTGGCGCTCTGGGGTCGGACCAAGGCAAGTGCATGATTAAGAGACGAAAGTGTCAAAAACCGGGGCCGAGTCAGCCCTTAGAAGCCCGTTTTGGATGCCCAAAACCGCCCCCTAAGAATCGGCGGGCCACTGCTGCCGGGCAGCAAACCACTGCGGTTTCGAGATGCGCGCGTATTTGGACTGTGCTCCCAAGGGCAAATGAGGTCCCAAAAGGGCCGCCTAAGGCCACTGAAAGGGCATATTATGGAAAGAATATGCATGTGAAACAGTGCCTTGTCTTGGTCCGACCCCGCGAGACGCAGGGGCGTTGATCGCGCTGTCGCGCATCGATCGGCTCACGTTGTTGAACGACGTTTTCGGCCCGATCATTGTGCCCTCTGCCGTGTTCTCAGAACTGCGCGTGGATGCCGACCGTCCTGGCGCCCGAGCGCTGTCGGGCGCCTTCGCCCAGAGCGCCATCGAGTCCCGGCTCTTGGGCACTGGCTTTGAAGACGAGCTGGCCCGCATGTCTCGGGTTCTCGATCCGGGCGAGGCCTCCGCGGTCCTGCTGGCCGAGCAGCTGCGGGCCCGCTTTCTGCTGATCGGTGAGCGCCGTGGTCGCCAGATTGCCCGTGCCCGAGGCATCAGCGTGGTCGGCGTCGCGGGCGTGCTGCTCGTCGCCAAACGGTCAGGGCTCCTGGAGTCGGTTGGGATGGTGCTGGCCGAGTTGTCACGCCATCGATACCGGCTCTCGGACGCGCTGGCGCAAGAGGTTCTGCGTCTGGCCGGCGAGTTAGATTGACGCCCATTCAATAAGGGGACTGATCTATCATCCCCTGCGCGGGATTGCCCCTCCTCAGGGAGCGGCAGCGATGCCGCCAAAAGCAGACTGCCCTCGTTTCCCAATCGTGGTGCCTCTTCCTCCGGGGTCGGACCAACGCAAGCTCCGGATTAAACGAATAAAAAGAAAAAAACCAAGGCCAATTCGCCCTTGGAACCCCGTTTTTGGTGCCGAAAACCGGCACCTAAGGATCCGCAGGCCACTGAGAGAGGGCGGCGAAACCACGGTCGTGTGCGGGGTGCGGGCATGGCCGGAATCTGCTTACACGGGCGAAATGAGGCCCCAAAAGGGCCCCCTAAGGTCACTGGAAGGGCATGATTTGGGGTGAATATCCCTGTGAAACAGAGGCTTGTCTTGGTCCGACCCCGCAAGGGCAAGCGAGCCGCCATCCGTTCCCCTGCTGTCTGGTGCATGCCACGCCAGCATTGCACCCCTCGTGCGCATGGGTCATGCTCTGCCCAGGTTCGCCGTTCCGGCAACTCGCGGGGGTCCGATGACTGCAGAGAACGTCGGTGACCACTTTTCCGATTTCTTCGATGTGCACTTCGCGCATACGAAAGAATTGCTGTGGCAGGTGCACCGGATCCGCTTCGACGTCTACTGTCGCGAATTCGGATACGAGCGCGAGGAAGACTGCCCCGGCGGGCAGGAGC
>JAWLGG010000362.1:0-3854 GCA_041685155.1 Chromatocurvus sp. | reverse complement strand
CTCGGGTAATGATGTGTTCAGGTTTATGTGGGAAAATAATCCCAATTTAGCGAAGCGTCAACAAGGTTCCGCAGAAAAAATGAAAATTTCATGTTTCTGACATATGGCTGCCGTGGGCGCGGATGCTCTGACCTGGGCAGTCCGGGTGGTCGTGGTCAGGGAAGGTTGATACAGGAGCTGCCTCATAGCGGTGCCGGCCCGGCGGCACAGCCGCGCGCCCTGAGCGCTCAGCGCAACAGCTACCGGGCAATAGGTTTGCTGGTGTCCAAGAGGTCGGTGATCCTGCCGGCCGGGAGGCGACACCTATCCTGGAAGGCAGGGTGCGCTGCTTCAGGAGGTCCCGGATTTCAATCAGGAGCAATTCCTCGTTACTCTGCGTCGGCGGTTCCTCTGCTGGAACTTCTGCTTGCTTGCGCTTGAGGCTGTTCATGATCCTGATGGCGACGAATATGGCCGCAGCGATGATCAGGAAATCCAGGATGCTCCGGGCAAACAGGCCGTAGCCCAGCGTGACCGCCGGCAATTCTCCCTCGGCCTGCTTGAGAACCACTGCCAGATCGGCAGAATCGACTTTCACATCATTCACTTTTGAGGATATTTGAGATGCCACCAGCGACCACACCAGACACACCTCAGCGCAATGTCCTTGGCGGCTTGCTGGCCGAATGCGGGCGTGACCCCATGACCGGTTTTTTCCGGGATGGCTGCTGCCATACCGGCCCGCACGATGTGGGCCTGCACCTTGTGTGCGCCCGGGTAACGGCAGAGTTCCTCGCGTTCTCCGCTGCCCGCGGCAACGATCTGGCCACGCCCCGACCCGAGATGGGCTTTTCGGGGCTTCAACCGGGGGACACCTGGTGCCTGTGCGCGGCGCGCTGGCAGGAAGCCCTGGAAGCGGGTTGCGCCCCGCCCGTGCGACTGAGCGCAACCCACGAGAATGCGCTGACCCTGCTGCGCCTCGAGGATCTGACGCGGCATGCGCTGGATCGGCATTGAGGTTTTCGATAGGTGCTTCGGTGAGGGAGTGATCGCTGGTGTTTCAGCTCATGCCGGATTATCGCGTTGAAAAACTCAGCCGATGCGCCTTTGCGATCGCGTCGATCTGTTCCGGTAGCGCACCGGCGGCTGCTGCGAGGTCGGGCCACCGCTCCACGGCGTCACGGACTTCGTCGAGGATGGTACGCCAGCGCCCACGCTTGAGGCGGGCGACCCTGGCCGTGGCCTCGAAGTCAGTGAGCGTGAAGGCATCGCGCTTTCCATTGATGGTCATCTGGTGCACACGGGTCCAGTCACCGTCGGGGTTGTAGCTGTAGATCACGTCGAAGGCGGGGGACAGGAAGCTGCCGGTGAGTTCCCCGCGGTGAGCGAGAACGTCTGCGGCGAGTTCCACGAGCTGGTCGATATCGACCTGCGAGCTGCGGGCGGGTCGTGGGCCGATGCGTGGGCGAAATTCGAGCGCCCCCATGCCCCGTTTGCCGATATAGCATAGGCGGTCAAGGGCATTGATACCGTCCGGCGTGCGCCCCTGCCGGGCGAGCCACTGATCGATAAGTGCATGACCGAACTTGTCGGGCAGGGAGTCGGCGAGCAAACCCGGTAATCCCCGAAAAGTACGGGAGGGAAGTTCCGGGAACGTGTAGACGTTGTTGCCCAGCGGCATGGTGAAGGGAGCCAGCTCAATGCCGCTGCGCCCGTCTCCAGGCGCTGCAGTGTTCGCAGCCCGATACCCGCGCGTTCGGCCAGATCCTTCTGCGTGAAGTCCCGGTTTTTTCTCAGGCGGGCAAGTCGTGCACCCAGCTCTGCAAGCGCGGGATCGGGCGTGGTGCTGGTTTCAATTTTCATGAAGCATCTTCAATGGCGATGTAAGCCTATCTTCACAGGCCGTAAATGATGCGTTATCAATATGCAAAAAAACGCATTTTATGGCGGCTTAAGTGCCTTTTTAGCTTTTAAGGTGCCGCTTATGGCGCTTTAATGGCGAATTTAAAGGCTTGCTGCCTTCACCCTGCATCCGGGGCCAGCAGTTTAAACAGCTCGCGCAGGCGCTCCGCGTTCTTGCCGACATCGCCACGCCCGACCCGGGAAACCGAGCGTGCGTTGATTACCGTGCCACCCGTGGCACTCTCCGTCACTTCGATGACCACATCGTCCTTGAAGCGGAACCAGAAGGTGGTATCCGTCGCCTCTATGCGACCGCTCTCGGGGTCTGCGGCGACGAGTTCCCAGCCCAGCGTCTCGATGGCCTTCAGGGCGCGCTCGAATATTTCTCTTGCCGGTGCCTCAAAGCGCTGCGGCACGATGTCCGGGTAGGCGCTGCGCTGTATGTCGATGTGCTGCTCAACGGATTCCATGCCCGGCATCACGCCATAGTCGAGATTGTTGGGCGCGTCAGCACGCAGAGGCACAACGGCAACGAACTCCAGCGGGTCCTCTGGACTGGTCGCGATATCGTGGATGGGCGGTGTGCCCTCCGGCGGACGGAAGGTCTGCGGCACGTACCACGCCAGGCCCGCGCTGATGGCGCCGACCAGGGCGAGTGCGCCGAGACGAGCAAATCCCGGTCGCGATGCCAGCCTGCCGATGACGGGCAATCCGACGGCAACCACCAGCGCGGTCACCGCGACCCAGGGCGCCCAGCTGTTGGCGGTCTGCAGCAGCTTGAAGCCAAGGCGGAAGTCGCCCAGACCAAGCCACACGGCAAGTGGACCTGAAAGGGCCAGGAGGCCGATGCCGACACCCAGAAGCGCACTGAGATAGGCGATGGTTTTCGGCACCATCGAGGCATTGCGACTCTCGGCCATGTTGGTCATTACCGTTTCCCTCTGTGATTGCGGCCTGCGCCAGCCTGTGAATGTTCTCTGATCTTACCAATTCCCCGCAGGCGTAATCGACATGACCGCCAACTCGAAGGCATCTCGTTCGCTTCTAAGTGTGTCATCGTATTTGCCATTGCGTGGCGTCAATCTTAGGTATTCGCGGAGAATAAGCGCGCTACGCTCACGCTTGTACGATTGGAGATACGGGTGAACCTCCTGCAACAGCGTCAGTGCGTGGCGGTTGTACACCGCGTAGACAAAGCTTGCGGTATGGTGCTGCTTTGACCTGCGTTTGTTCGTGACTTTTCCCACACCAGTGCGCGTTAGCACATAATCTACCAAAGCGTATTCGGTGCCGCTGATGGAGACCGCTAGCTGGCGATTTTCTTTCGCGTGTTTGCGTGCGAGTGCGATGGTGCCTTCACCGTCGATCAGTCCGGCAATGTAGGCCGCATCGGCGACTGGCAGGTTTTGAAATGTTCTTTAATGAGAGGCCATCGGGGACTCCCAAAAGCAAAACCTTGCCCCGGCGCTAGCCGGGGAAAGCTGAATTGGTGGAGGCGGCGGGACAGCTGATCCATGCCTTTCGACATGGGCTGGACTATTCCTTCACCTGCCTCCGGGCGGCGCCCGAAAACAGGGGAGAGCGTTTGTGAGCAGATCATTCCTGCCCACCCTAGTACTCCGTGGATGCCAGAGGCATCGGTAGGAGCCTATGAGTCTCTAGCCGGCTTACTGGTTTCCCATTCACCGGACGGCGTTGGCATAGGGCTTTGCCTGAACGTTTCGCTAAGCCCCTTAGCGTTCACCGTATGAGCTCTCTTTTCCAACGGGGATCACTCCCCGTGGCGACCATGGTGTTAATCGAACCCGCGTCCGTCAGTACTCTGCCTTCGGCTCTACATGCTTAGTTTCCGTTAATTGATTTAGCCGCATACAGCCCAACGGGCAGGACGTACTTGGCGATCCCTGTAAGGTTTAACAGCTTGGCCCAGGGCGAGCCGCACTGCGATCCAGTTCTGTATGACGGTCAGTAGC
>JAWLGG010000361.1:0-3857 GCA_041685155.1 Chromatocurvus sp. | reverse complement strand
AGCGGCACCACGAAGACAACGTTGAGCACCATGTTCGCCAGCATGGCGCGGATGCCGATGGAGACCGGCGTCATCATGTCCTTGCGCGCATAGAAGCCCGGCGCCAGCACCTTGATGAGCATGTAGGCACACAATCCCAGGGCATAGGCCCGCAGGCTGTAGGCTGACATGCTGACGTCGTTGGGCGACAGGGCACCATACTGGAACAGCGTAATGAGAATGGGTTCGGCAAGCAGCACCAGGGCGACCGTCGCCGGCACCGCGATCAGGAGCACCCCGCGCACTGCCCAGTCCAGGGTCAATGCAAAGCGCTCACCGCGCGCGGCCGACTGGTCTGCCGACAGGCTGGGCAGGATGACCGTGGCGATGGCTATCCCGAAGACGCCCAGCGGCAGCTCCGTCAGTCGATCGGAGTAGTACAGCCAGGAGACACTCCCGGTGGGCAGGAAGGACGCCAGCACCGTATCCAGCAGCAGGTTGATCTGGCTGACGGAGACGCCGAACAGGGCCGGCACCATGAGTCTGAGTATGCGGCGGACGCCGGGATGACGGGTATCCCAGCGCGCCCTCGGCACCAGGTCGAGACGGTACAGGAAGGGCAGCTGGAACAGCAGCTGAATCAGCCCGGCGAAGGCGACCCCCCAGGCCAGTGCGAACGCCGGCTCGGCAAATCCGGGAGCCGCCAGCGTCGCGGCACCGATCAGCGACAGGTTGAGCAGTACCGGCGTAAAGGCGGGGATGGCAAAGCGGCCATAGCTGTTCAGGATCGCGCCGCACAGACCCGTCATGGAGATCAGCAGCAGGTAGGGAAAGGTCACCCGGATGAGGTCCGCGGTGAGGGCGAACTTGTCCGGCTCGCGCATGAAACCCGGGGCAAACACGGCGGCGACCAGCGGCGCCGCGAGTATCGTGATCGCAGTCAGGACCACGAGCGCACCGCCGAGAACGCCGGCCACGCGATCGATCAGTTCGCGCACCGCGGCCTGGCCGCCCTCCTCGCGGTAATCGCTGAGCACCGGCACAAAGGCCTGCGCGAAGGCACCCTCGGCAAACAGCCGACGCAGGAAATTCGGTATCTTGAAGGCGACGAAAAAGGCGTCCGCATTGGCGCTGGCACCAATGAAAGACGCCAGGACAACGTCCCGCACCAGCCCCAGGATGCGCGACAGCATGGTCATGCTCCCGACCACCGCGCTGGAGCGCAGCAGACCCGGCGATGACCTCGCCCCCGATGCGTCGCTCATTCGGCGTTCTGCTGGTCGGGCGCCTCCGCCGCCAGCCAGCGCTGGCGCAGCCCCTCACCGTGCAAGGCCAGCCACTGCAGGGCAACCAGGGTATGGCCATTGGGGATCCCGTCGGCCGCCAGCAGATCCAGGGTCTCGCGGCGCGGGATGCGGTGCACCAGGATGTCCTCACCCTCGCTGTCCAGGCCATGCACCTCGCCGGCACCCGCGTTCAGCACCCGGCCGCAGAACAGGCGGACATGCTCCGAGCAGGCGCCGGCGCTTGGGAAATAGCTCGCCACCGGGACCAGCTCGTCGAGCTGGCATCCGGCCTCCTCACGGGCTTCGCGGTGCACCACATCCGTGTCGGATTCACCGCTCTCCACGATTCCCGCGACCAGTTCGAGCATCCATGGCGACCCCTCGCCGCGCAGGGCGCCCGGGCGAAACTGCTCGAGCAGGATCAGGGAGTCGGTTTCCGGCTCGTAGGGCAGAACGCCGACGGCATCTCCGCGGTGAAACACTTCACGGGTCAGCGGCGCACTCCACCCGCCATTGAAACAGCGATGCTCGAGGGTGATGCGGGCGACGCGGAAATAGCCGCTGAACGCCTCCGCCTCCTCCAGCACGCGCACGTCACTGGCACCAAAGCGCAGGCTGAAACTCATTTGCAGCGCCCGCCGGTGTACCACTTCACGGGAGTGGAGCAGGCGTCGACCTGATCCACCACATCGAGAATCAATGCGAACAGGGCCATCCGCACCAGGAGCCCGTTATCGGTCTGGCGGAAAATCGCCAGATTGGGATTGTCGTTGAGATCGTCATCCAGCTCGCGGGCATTCTCCCGCGAGTCGCGCGGCAGCGGGTGCATTATCACCGTGTTCGGCTCGCAGTGAGCCGTGTAGATGCTCTGGTTGAGGCGGAAGCGACCGCGGTACAGGTCGGCCTCCTCACGGGTGGTGAAACGCTCCTCCTGCAGCCGGGTGCTGTAGACAATATCCACGTGGGAGATGCTGGCCTCGAGCGCTTCCGATTCGATGACTTCATGTCCGGCCTCGCGCAGCGCCTCGACGATGGCCCCCGGCATGCGCAGCTCATCCGGCGAAACCAGGACAAGCTGCACGCGCTCGAAAAGACCGAGCAGCTTGCACAGGGAGTGCACCGTGCGTCCGTAACGCAGGTCCCCGAGCATGGCGATGCGCAGCCCGTCGATACCCTGGCCGCGACCGGTGAGCTCGGCCTTGATAGTGTAGAGATCGAGCAGCGCCTGACTGGGATGCTCGTTGCTGCCATCACCGCCGTTGATCACGGGCACGCGACTGGCGGCAGCAAACTCCGCCACCGATCCGGAAACGGGATGGCGCATCGCGATGACGTCGGAGTAGCCGCTGAGCACCCGGGCCGTATCGTACAGCGACTCGCCCTTGGCAATGGCCGACTGCTCGAATCCCGTGGTCTCGCGGACTTCGCCGCCGAGCAGGTTGAATGCACTGCCGAAGCTGACGCGGGTGCGGGTACTGGCCTCGAAGAACATGGAGCCGAGAATGGCACCATCCAGCACCTTGGTGCGGCGACGTCTCCGCGCATAGGGCTCCATGTCGTCGGCCACCGCGAAAATACGCTCGACATCCCCTCGCTCGAACTGGCTTATCGACAGAATGTGGCTACCGGCAAACTGCATGACTCCCCCTTGTCACCGCCCTTCCCGCGGCGGGCATTATACACGCGCCCGACAACGGTAGATCAGACCAGCAGGTTATCACCCCAGGCCTGCAGCGCCGCAATGACCTGGCGCGATGGCGACGCCGGCGACAGGGCCTCGAGGCGAGCTGACAGGTCGGCCTGATAGGCTTCCAGCCCCCAGGGATAGCCCGGCGCCTCGCCGGAGAGACGCCGCAGCCGGAACTCGTCCCAGCGCTCCGACTCCGCCTCGTCCAGCGTCTGCGGATAGTTGCGCGCCCGGTAGCGGAAGAGCATTTCCGGCAGCCGCGCATCATCGAACACTGGTGTCGCCTCCGAGAGCGCGTCGGGAGGCAGCTGGCGCAGGCTGTCGAGAGTGCGCCGGTCGCCATCGCTGAGGAATCCGCCGCCGTACAGCTGCGTGTCCGGATCACTGTCCTGCGGCCAGTCCCGGGGTGCGTGGATGGCAGCCAGCTTGGCATTGAAGCCGCTGGCATCGGTCTCCCGCCAGCGCCGCAGCTGCGCGAGGTGCGCACGGCAGCGCTCACCGTCAAGGCCGAGTCGTGCGGCGGTCCGGGCGTCGGCCATTCGGGCGGTCACCAGCACGGGGCTGCGGTTGAGGTGCACCGACTTGAGCCCCGGTCGGCATACACCCTCAGGCAGGTCCTCACTGCGGGAGTACAGGTAACCCCTAAGGCTGTCCGCGTCCAGCTCGATCAGGTCGCGGGGATCGGCCTCGAGGTCATAGCAGATGATCTCGTTGCGGTTATCGGGGTGCGCCATCAGCGGCGCAATGAGCCCGATGTTGTGCCGGGCGGCACCAAACATGCCCGACACATGCAGCACCGGCTTCATTGACCGGACGTCGAGCATGGCCGCGGCCGCCGCCTTGCTGCGCAGCCGCAGCATATAGTCATACAGCCGCGGCTGCCGCTCCCTGAGCAGTCGGGCAAC
>JAWLGG010000360.1:0-3873 GCA_041685155.1 Chromatocurvus sp. | reverse complement strand
CCGGCGGTGACCGAGTAGTCGAGACCGAACGGCGAACCTATCGCCAGCACCCACTCGCCGACGTCCAGGCGATCGGTTGCGTCCAGCCTGGCTACCGGAAGGTCCTCGCCCTCCACCTTGAGAAGCGCGAGGTCGGAGCGCTCATCGAGCCCGATCACCTCCGCATCGAACTCGCGACGATCACTCAGGCGCACGACCACGCTGCTGGCATTCTCGACCACGTGATTGTTGGTCACGATAAAGCCATCGTCGGAAATGATGAAACCGGACCCCATCGACATGCGCTGACGCGGCCCGGAGGGCGCGCCGCGCTCCTCGAAGAACCGGCGCAGATACTCCGGTATCTGTTCGGAGTCGAAGCCGGGGTGCGCCGGCGTGCCGGCCTCCTGTTCCACCAGAATCTTGACGACCGCTGCCGAATTGTCGGCGACGATATCGCGAAAATCAGGCAGGGCGCGCGCCTGTGCGCCCGCCGCCATCAGCGCAGTGGCCAGCAGAAAGCACTGCGCGACAAATCGTGGAGTTGGCATAGGTTGTATCCCCGTCACTCGTGAGAAAAGAACATTGTAGCGTCTATTGCCGGATTGCTGTGCTCAGTGCGCGACGGCGATGGCCTCTCCGGCATCGGGTACCGTCGACAGCCGCCGCTGCAGCACAGGCTGCATCCGCGGATCGTCGCGGTGTGCAAAAGCGTGCCAGCGCACCAGCCCGAGACCGACGGCAAGACCCGCCAGCGCGGCGCCGACGGTCATGCCATCGCCGGCACCGCCAGCGAATGCTGTCACCAGGCCCACCGCCACCAGCATGCTGGCGACGGGCGTCGCGTAGACTACCATGGAGCCACGCAGCACGACGGCCTCGGGCAGCGCGATCTCCACCCGGTCGTCGATCCCGCAGTCCGTCGCCTGCAGCGCCTCGCCGGACAGCGCACGCACCAGGCCACGTCCGCCACCGCCCTGTCGGTTGAGCAGCCGCTGCCCGCATCCGGCGCGGGCGGCGCAGCTGCCGCAGGTGGAGCGGCGCAGGGTTTCCACCCAGACAAAACCCTGCTCTACCGCAACTACCCTGCCCGTTTCCAGCAGCACGGCGCGCTACCTCAACCTGACCGAGTCTGCGACGATCCTGGCCGTGTTCACCGGGACCTCGCCGATCACGGTGACCAGCACGGGGGATCCGCCCAGGCTCAGGCCTCGGGTGTAGGCCAGGGTGCTGCCCTGGCGGACGGCGCCCTCGCCCGGCTGCATGGCGGTGTTCACCGTCTCGAGGAACACGGAGAAACTCGCCATACCATCGGTATAGGTCTGGCGTGGACCGGCGGCGGCATCCCGTGTTGCGACAAAGCCATCCGGCAGCCAGCCTGGACGCCATTGCAAGGCGACCGGAGCCGGCACCAATGGCGAGGGTCCGGCTTCGACATTCCCATCAGGGTGCGACGCCGGGTGGCGATACGGGGCCGCGGGCATCGGCTGCGACTCTACCTGCGCATCAACATCCGGGTCGGCATCGCCCGCTCCGCTCAAGGTGAGGCTGGCATACTGAAACTGCTCAAGAGGTCGACCATCCGTCGTAAGGGTAGTCACCTTGAGCAACTGCGCCGTCTGCTCGTCGATTTCCAGCACATGGGCATAGCGGTACATGTCACGCGGCTGGGCTATGATTTTCCGGGTCGCGCGGCCCGCAACCCGATCGCCAGGCTCCAGGGTAAGGCGATAGTGCGCCGCGACACCGCAGACATCGCCCGCATCCTGCTGCAGCCGCAGCAGTGTATGCCCGGGGTGAATACAGCTTTCGGGATGGCCTGCACGCACGACCTGCGCGCTCTGGCCGGTCAGCAGGGTCAGGGTATCGGTAATGGCTTCGCCGTCGGTATCTCGATGTATCTGCAGCACGCGCATATCGCCGCCACGCTGCAGCGTGGCCAGGCCACGGTGCCCGACCGCGGCTCCGGCCCGGGACATTCTCTCAAGGAGATCAAGCGCATCGGTATCGGCGTCCTCACAGCGCGGTTGCGCCCAGAGCAGGGCGGGCAGCAGGCAGGTGCAGCCAACGATACAGCGTGTCAGGTGCAACCGGTTTCGATACATGCAGGCGCTACTGAGACTGGATTTCCTGAACCCGGGCGAAAGGTACCAGTCCCTGCGGCGTATTCAGTGCGGCCTCCTCTGCGTGGGCCTGGCTGTACTTGCGCAGGCGCTGGCGCGCGAGTTCCTGATAGCCCATTCCCGCCGCCGGCTGCAGCATGAGGGAGGGCTGCTCCGGCTGCGAGCCAAAACTTGCCCGAACCGGAACCGCACCGCTGGCGTTGACCGGACCGGAGGACCCGGACGCCGCGGACAGGCTACCATCCGCGGACGTCAGCAGCTGCTGCCCGCTGAACACAACGACGGCAGTCACGGACGCCGCGACAGCAAAACTGACCAGGGAACGGCGTAAACCGCGGGAGGTAGCGTGCTCCTCTGTCGGCACGACGGACGGCATCCCGCCAAGTTCAGAGACAGACCGGCTGACGGCACGGGAGATGTCGATGGAGGAGATCACGGCGTCACCCTGCAGGACCGCACTGTTGCGATGCATGCCGGACCAGGCGGCGCGCAGCTCCCCGTCCTCGACGTTAGCGAGGATACGATGCAGCTCGATCTCGCTGGCCTCGCCATCCATCAGCGCAGACAGCGACTCGCGCAGGGACTCGTTCATGCTACCTTCCGTTTGCGTGCTGTTGCTCATTCTTTACCTCTGATTACCGTTGCCTGCCAGGCACCCTCGCCTGCAGGCGCCCTGCAGGTTAACGACACCCGTGTTCCATCGCATGCCGTCACGTACCGTCGATCTGGGCACTGACCTTGGCATCGATCGCCTCGCGCGCCCGGAAAATACGTGAACGCACGGTGCCTACCGGGCAATCCATGACATCCGCAATGTCCTCGTAACTCAGACCATCAAATTCGCGTAAAGTTACCGCAGTACGCAAATCATCGGGCAGATCGGCGATGGCGGCCTCGACCACCGCCTTCAGCTCCTCGCCGAAGAGCGCATTCTCAGGATTTTCCTGATCCCGCAGGGCGGATCCGCCCTCGTAGTACTCGGCGTCCTCCACCTCGACATCGCTGCCCGGGGGGCGCCGCGAGCGCGCCACCAGGTGGTTTTTTGCGGTGTTGATCGCAATGCGGTAAAGCCAGGTGTAGAAGGCACTGTCGCCGCGGAAGCCAGGCAAGGCGCGATAGGCCTTGATAAACGCTTCCTGTGCGACATCCTGCATCTCATCCGAATCCTGAATGTAGCGGCTGATCAATCCCAGAATCTTGTGCTGATATTTGAGCACCAGCAGATCGAAGGCCCTGTTGTCACCCTTCTGCACCCTGGCAACCAGCTGTTTGTCCGTGGCTGTTGCCGTCACGCGACGCCATCCTCCCTGATCTTTGCCGGCGGGCCATTGTGCCCACGGCGTCGGCTTGCCCAATAGACCATGGCAGAGCCCGCAAGTTCATCCGTCATTGATTTTCTTCGTCACCATCGCCGGGTCGACTATACTGCTGCAAAGCTTCTCACGCCGCCGGGCTTTTTGCACACACTGACAAAAACAGGTTGACTGATACCCATGGGAGAACACCGGCGCCACGACGTCGTTATTATTGGTAGCGGGGCCGCGGGACTCAGTGCTGCGCTGCGCCTGCCGCAGGATCTGCGCATCGCCCTGATTTCCAAGGCCGATATCGCCCAGGGATCGACCTACTGGGCCCAGGGCGGCATGGCCGCCGTGCTGCACGATCGCGACACAATCGACTCCCACGTCGACGACACCCTCCGCGCCGGTGCCGGCCTGTGCCACCGGGATGTCGTGGAGTTCACCGTGGGCCACAGTCGCGAATGCGTGGA
>JAWLGG010000359.1:0-3883 GCA_041685155.1 Chromatocurvus sp. | reverse complement strand
CATGTGGGTATTCCACGCGCGCATGATGGGCAGACGATCGTCCACCCAGTCGCGCAAACCGATCAACATGTTGCCCATTACGCTGCCTCCGTATCGACGCCGACTACCAGGATGTTGTCACCCTCAAAGGAGTGGGGGGGCACCACCAGGTTGGTGGGGGCCGGTACGCCGGAGAAGACTCGTCCGGCAAGGTCGAATCGCGAGCCGTGGCAGGGACAGAAGAAGCCTCCCACCCAGCGATCGCCACCGAGGTCAGCTGCGCCGACCTCGGGGCGGAACGTCGGCGCGCAGCCCAGGTGGGTACACAGGCCCTCGATCACGAGCAGTTCAGGACGCAGCGAGCGTCCCTTGCTGGTGACGTAATCGGGCTGCTGCGTGAGCACTTCGGAGTCGGGATCGCGCAGGTACTCATCCACTGAGTCGAGAAGCTCAACCTGCTCCTCCGTCCGGCGCACGACGTAGATCGGCTTGCCGCGCCATTCGACGACAATCATCTCGCCCGGCTCGATCTTGCTGATGTCCGCCTTGACCGGAGCACCCGCCGCCTTCGCAGAGGCCGAAGGGTTCCATGAACCGAGAAAGGGCACAGCGATCGCCACGGCCCCTGCCACCCCGACGGCACTGGTCGCGGCAACCAGAAACCGCCGCCGTCCGTCGTTAACACCTTCAGTTGTCATGATTTTCTCCCATATCGTCCCGCTGGAGACAGACGTACCACACAAACAGAAATCGGCCTAAAAGGCGCTGAATATTAATGACTTTGCCGTATTGATACAAGGAAAGTGCCCGCAAATCAGTGACTTTGTCACCCCATTCAGAACAGAACCGCCTACACAATCCGGACACAAAAACGCCCGCCTGAATCCAGAGCGGGCGCTTGAGACTTACATTGGTACAGGGGGACGATACTGGCCCCCGGCCACCTAACGCTTGGAGAACTGCGGACGCTTGCGCGCCTTGCGCAGGCCTATCTTCTTGCGCTCGACAGCCCGTGCGTCGCGGGTCACAAAGCCGGCGCCACGCAGCGTGCCGCGCAGGGACTCGTCGTAGTCCATGAGCGCACGGGTAATACCGTGACGGATCGCACCGGCCTGGCCGAAGCTGCCGCCGCCCTCGACCGTGACGTTGATATCGAACTTGTCCACGAGATCAACCACTTCCAGCGGCTGCCGCACGATCATGCGCGCCACTTCCCGACCGAAATACTGATCCAGGGGACGCTTGTTGACCGTGATCGCACCACCGCCGTTGCTGATGAAGACGCGCGCGGTCGAGGTCTTGCGACGTCCGGTACCGTAATACTGGGTTGCTGCCATTGGGAGGGCCTTTATAGGTTGAGCGGTTGCGGCTGCTGCGCGGCGTGAGGGTGCTCGCTGCCGGCATAGACTTTCAGTTTGCTGAACATGGCGCGGCCCAGCGGGTTGCGCGGCAACATGCCCTTGACGGCGCGCTGCAGGACGCGCTCGGGCGCCTTGTCGATCAGCTTTTCAAAGGAAATGGAGCGGATGCCACCCGGGTAACCCGTGTGGTGGTGGTACATCTTGTCCGTAGACTTGGCTCCGGTGACGCGGATTTTCTCGGCATTGACCACGACGATGTAGTCACCGGTGTCGACATGCTGCGTGTATTCGGCCTTGTGCTTGCCACGCAGGCGGTGCGCGATCTCTGACGCCAGCCGTCCCAGCGTCTTGCCATCGGCGTCGACCACGAACCAGTCACGGCTCACGGACTCGGCTTTTGCGCTAAAAGTTTTCATAACTGTGCTCGCCTTTGAGGGCAGGAATTAAAGAGCGCGAATACTACTGAAACCACTCACGCGTGGCAAGCCCCATTTTGGGGTCAGGTCCGGGACCTGGTCCGAATGGCACTTAGTTAAGCGCAAGCGATTGAATTGAGATAAAAAAAGACCGGTCCAGTGGTAGGGTGTAAATCGCCAAACCCACACCACACCACCGGAGCCGATCCTCATGCATGCTACCTCCGCTACTGCCAGCCAGCAACAGAAACGCCTTCGTGCTCAC
Organism: Chromatocurvus sp.; assembly: GCA_041685155.1. Lineage (GTDB taxonomy): Bacteria > Pseudomonadota > Gammaproteobacteria > Pseudomonadales > Halieaceae > Chromatocurvus. The sequence continues at coordinate 1,862 of JAWLGG010000359.1, read as the reverse complement.
AAGGCGAACTGCGATAGCGACAGCTTCTTCAATCTGCTGACAAGCGATGCGCTACTCGACACGGTGGAGTCGCTGCTACCGGCGGGCCACAGGGAACGCCTGTATCCACCGACGGAGACCCTGTCAATGTTCCTCGCTCAGTCCATGAGCGCTGATCGCTCCTGCCAGCACGTCGTCAACCAAGCCGCTCTCCAGCGGTTGGGTCATGGCCTGACGCCCGGCAGCGCCCGCACCGGTGGCTACTGCCAGGCCCGGGGTCGCTTGCCGCTGGAGATGATCTTCAGCCTGACTCGGGAACTCGGTGCCGGCATGGATCAACACGTGCCGGACGCCTGGCGCTGGCAGGGGCGGCGGGTACGCATTGTCGATGGGACAACGCTGACAATGCCGGATACGGCTGCCAATCAGGCCAAGTACCCCCAGCAACGCCGCCAGCTACCCGGCGTGGGGTTCCCGATCTGTCGCGTTGTGGGAGTGACCTGCCTGGCCAGCGGTGCGTTGCTCAACGCAGCCATCGGGCGTTATCACGGCAAGGGCGGCGATGAGCAGACGCTGCTGCGCTCGATACAGGACACGTTCCACGCGGGGGATGTTGTCCTGGGAGATGCCTTGTTTGCCTCCTACTTCTTCATCGCCACAATGCAGGCCAGAGGCGTGGATGTCCTCATGGAGCAGCACGGGGCCAGGAAAGGCTCTGCGGACTTCCGCCGCGGTCGGCGTCTTGGAACACGAGACCATGTCATCGTGATCAACAAGCCGAAAAACCGACCCAAGTGGATGAGCGAAGCAGACTTCGCTGCTGCGCCGGCGACGTTGACACTGCGTGAGTTCAAGTCGGGTGGCAAGTTGATTATCACAACGCTGCTCAATCCAACCGAGGCCCCCAGAAAGGCACTGGCAGCGCTCTACCGCAGTCGGTGGGAAATTGAGCTGGACCTCCGGCACCTCAAGGACACGTTGGGTATGGGGGTTCTAAGTTGCAAGACCCCAGCCATGATCGAGAAAGAAATCTGGGCGTACCTGCTGGCCTACAACCTGATTCGCCTGATGATGGCGCAATCGGCGCTGCTGGCCGATATCACCCCTCGGACCATCAGCTTCAAACACTGTATGCAGCTATGGACGTTATGGGTACAGCAACTCGACATGCTGGACGATGATCAATTAGGTAAACTACTGGAGCTGATAGCACAACAGCGCGTGGGACAACGCCCTGGGCGTATTGAGCCCAGGGCAGTGAAACGAAGACCGAAACCCTTCCCGTTCTTGACCAGGCCGAGAGCCATGGCACGCGAGGCAGTCAGAGCGCACGGCCATCCGAAGAAGCGACGGGCTTAACTAAGTGCCATTCGGACCTGACCCCGGAGGTAGGGTATGATGCGCGCCTGTTTTACCACCGGCCGCGTGCCGACGAGGATATATGGACCTGCTGCGGCTCGACCGCGCTGCCCTGGCTTTCGGAACCCAGGTGCTGCTTGACGATGTTGAACTGACCCTGCGCCGCGGCGAGCGGCTCGGCCTGCTCGGCCGCAACGGCGCCGGCAAGACAACCCTGCTCAAGGTGCTGGCCGGCGACGTGGACCTGGACAGCGGCGAGCGTTGGGTCCGCCCCGGCATCCGCATGGCGCGCCTCGAGCAGACGCTGCCCGAGGGCGACAGGGCCACCGTCTACGCCACCGTCGCCGGCGGGCTGGATGACGTCGGCGAACTGATTGCCCGCTACCACGACATCCTCGGCAGCGGCGAGGACATGGACATGCAGGAGCTCTCCAACGTGCAGCAGAAGCTGGAAGCGGCGGATGGATGGCGCCTGCAGCAGCGCGTGGAAACCGTTCTCAGCCAGCTGCAGCTGCCGGCAGACG
>JAWLGG010000358.1:0-3883 GCA_041685155.1 Chromatocurvus sp. | reverse complement strand
GGTGAGTGCCGCCAGTTCGCACCCCAGTTGGAAGGTGTCCCGGGCCGAGTGGTGTTCCCGGATGCTCCAGTGGAACAGGCCGACGGGCGCCACGCGCATCACGCCGCCGCAGCCCTTGCTGTCGTTGATGGCGAAGCCCTCGTCCGACGGCGTCGCGCGCAACGCCGAGAGGCAGGTGTTTCCGGGCGCGCGCCGATCGTGCAGCTCGGGCTGCTGAAAGAGCCAACCCGTCTTGGGCCCCTGGTGCAGCTCGTCCAGCGACCGCGCGCCCTGGGTGGCCAGCCACCGCTGGTAGGCGCGCCAGGTGACCCCGTGATAGCTGGTGATGCCGCGCAGCGCTCCGCGCACCCACGCGCGCAGCAGCCCCTCCGCGGTGAACAGCGTCATCTGCGTGTCGTCGGTGATTCGGCCGAGACCGCCGTAGATCGGGGCGTAGTCGGTGATGCCGTCGGGCCCGAACTTCCCCAGGATCGCGGCCCGGCTCATGAACTCGACCGGCGCGCCGAGTGCATCGCCCACCGCGCCCCCGAGCAGGCACCCGAGGAACCGGTCGCGCGTGCTGATGGGCGTGTCTCCATCGGTTTGCCCTTCTGGCTGCTGGTCATTCATGGCCTTCCCTCCATGTCTCGGCGCTGCGACGACAGCCCGTGCACTGTCAGCGTAGCCCGGCCGGTAGCTCAGAGAATGAGCCAGTCAGAGCCGTCGCCAAAAGAATGCAGGCGGCACAGCACTGGCTCACTTCCTGAGCCAGTCCCGCCCGTATGCTGGACAAAAGCATCGGGACGAAGGGAAATCACCGCCATGAACGCACGCACGAGCCAGAGCCATCCGCTGCAGATCGACACACTGGGCCCGGTGGGGCAGGGTCAGCTCGGCCTGACCTTCTGCCCGGGCAAGTACGACCCGCATGCGCAGACCGGCGCCTGGAGCTGGGACCTGGATACGGATCTTCGTTCGCTCACCGAGTGGGGTGCGAGCACGGTCGTGACGCTGATGGAAGCGCACGAGCTGGACCTGCTGCGCGTCCCCGACCTGGGCGACCGAGTGTCCGGCATGGGCCTGCACTGGTGGTTTTTTGCCGATCGTGGATGCGGGGGTGCCGGATGCGCGCTTCGAACACGCCTGGAATCGGGCCGGCGAGGATTTGCGCCGACGGCTGGCCGCGGGTGAGGGGATCGTCGTTCACTGCCGCGGCGGGCTCGGTCGCACCGGCATCGTCGCCGCCCGGCTCCTGATCGAGTTCGACGAGGTGCCGGAGACGGCCCTCTTCAGGGTACGCCGCGCCCGGGCGGGAACGGTGGAGAACCGGCTTCAGGAGGCGTACGTGCGCGGTCTGGTGGAGGTGCAGGGCATCTTCTGAACACCGGTTAAGCGACCCTGGCTGGGGCGGGTGGGCAAGATACGCGCTGGGATCCAGAACGATCCCGGTGACCTGTTCACCTCACTACCTCGAGAGGTCTTGGATGGCGATTATGAGAAAACTGGTGGCTGTGATCGCGGTGGCGTCGCTGCTGTTCGCCACCGCACAGGCGAGCAGCCTTCGGATTCAGGGCGAATTGATCCGCTCCGGAACGCCTGTATCGACGCTGGTCCGCGTGCTCGGGTCACCCGAGCACCGCACGGTGGTCTACGAATGCCCCAACGGCTGTGGCCCGGCGTACGAAATCTGGCAGTATGGCGTGGACAACCTGAACTACGAGTTCGATATCCGCGCGGCCAAGGTGCAGTCGGTCCGGTGGAGCCGGTTCTGATCTAGTCTGTTCGTGGGTGAGGGTTCGCCGGATCCCGTTTGCCAGGGATCGTGCACCTACATCGATGTTCAGGCTGTGGGGCCAAGAATCCGTAAATGGCTATGATCGAATCCCGTAACATCCGGTGGCCCTGCTCGCTTAATGCAGCGGTGGAGTAGGCGCTCGAAGTTTAGCCATGACAGCGGTCGTCGGTGTGGGGCAAGGGACGAAGCGCTGGCCCGTCATCATCTGAGCTTGGGAATAGAGAGGGACGCATGGGGCTTTCTGATCGTGACTACATGCACGAAAAGCGCAACTCAAAAACCAGCGTTGGGCGAAGGGGCGGCGGGGGCTCAGGGAACGATCCAGATTGGAAGACGATCGGGCTTTGGTTATCCGTTGTGACAAATGGCCTTCTCCTTTTTGTACTATTCAGATTCTGTGGCTGAGAGTCGACCACACATGAGCTGGCATACCCAGGATCTGGGTGGCGCTTGCTCACGATTTGTGGTCCCCTGCGTCCTTGCTCTAACAAAGGCAGCGTCTGTGTGTGCCTTCGATATGCCGGGCCTGAGGCCGGCATCGCTGAGGCCGCCGGCTCGTAGATCCTGCGACGTACTGCTATCTGCTTGCCGGCCGTCACAGTGTGTAAAGGTAACCAACAGCCGTTGGGCGATTGGAGGCTGAACGAAAGAATGTCGCCGCAACAGGAAAGCGAGGCGCGAGCGGAGATTGACCGGCTGCTGGAGGCAGCGGGTTGGGTTATCCAGGATTTAGGCAACGTCGCTATCCATGTCGCCCGTGGTGTGGTCATCCGCGAGTTTCCGCTTCCGGGACACGGGTTTGCTGACTACCTCTTCTACATCGACGGGCAGGCCGCGGGCGTCATCGAGGCAAAGAAAAAGGGTACCTCGCTAAGCGGTGTCGAGATTCAGGCCGCCAAGTACACGCAAGGGTTGCCCGACAGCCTTCCCCATTGGGGTAATCCTTTGCCCTTCGCATACCAGTCCACGGGTGTTGAAACGCGGTTTACCAATGGGCTCGATCCGGCCCCCCGAGCCCGCCCGGTGTTCGCGTTCCACCGCCCCGGCGTCCTTGCAGACCTCTTGGGGGTGGAACTGGGCAAGGTTGCAGATGTACCACCGCCCACAACCTTTCTGTCCCGCCTGCAACACATGCCGCCTTTGATCGAGGAAGGCCTCTGGCCCGCCCAAATCACCGCGATCACCAACCTGGAAAAGTCCCTGCGCGAGAATCGCCCTCGCTCGCTGATCCAGATGGCCACCGGCTCCGGCAAGACCTTCACCGCCATCAGCTTCATCTACCGGCTGATCAAGTTCGCCGGCGCCCGCCGGGTGCTGTTCCTGGTGGATCGTGGCAACCTGGGCGACCAGACCCTAAAGGAGTTCCAGCAGTACGTCTCGCCCTACAACAACTTCAAGTTCAGCGAGGAGTACATCGTCCAGCGCCTGAGCAGCAACACCCTCGACACCACAGCTCGGGTGTGCATCTGCACCATCCAGCGCATGTACTCCATGCTCCGGGGCAAGGAACTGCCGCCGGAAGACGAAGAGACCTCCGTGCAGGGCCTGGAAAGCCTGTTCAAGGAACAGCCGCCCATCGAGTACAACCCCAATATCCCCATAGAGACCTTCGACATCATCGTCACCGATGAATGTCACCGCTCCATCTACAACCTCTGGGCGCAGGTGCTCGAATACTTCGACGCCTACCTGATCGGCCTCACCGCCACGCCCAACAAGCAGACCTTCGGCTTCTTCCACCAGAACCTGGTCATGGAATACCCCCACGAGCAGGCCGTGGCGGACGGTGTCAACGTTAGCTACGACGTCTACCGCATCAAGACCCAGATCACCGAGGGGGGGTCTAAGGTCGAGGCCGGCTACTACGTCGAGCAGCAGGACCGCGAGACCCGCGAAAAGCGCTGGCAGGCACTGGACGAAGACCTGAGCTATGAGGCCAAGCAGCTCGACCGCGACGTGGTTACCCCGGACCAGATCCGCACCGTGGTGCGCACATTCCGCGACAAGCTCTTCACCGAGATCTTCCCCGGCCGCACCGAGGTCCCCAAGACCCTGTTCTTCGCCAAGGACGACAACCACGCCGAGAACATCGTCGAGATCCTGCGCGAG
>JAWLGG010000357.1:0-3903 GCA_041685155.1 Chromatocurvus sp. | reverse complement strand
CGCGGCTATTTTTCAGACAGCGCGGCTGACCAGCCGATTCAGGCAGTCCCGGCGGCAGGTACGCAGGTGCCGCTGTGGATACTCGGCTCGAGCACCTTCGGAGCCGCCGTGGCGGCAGAGTTCGGCCTGCCCTATGCCTTTGCGTCGCACTTCGCCCCGGCGCAGCTTTACCAGGCGTTGCGTCTCTACCGCGACAACTTCAGGCCGTCCGCGCAGCTGCAGCGCCCCCATGCGATGGTCGGGGTCAATGTTATTGCGGCGGACACGTGCGATGAAGCGCGCCGGCTGGCGACCACCCAGCAGGTGTCGTTCGTCAACCTGATACGTGGCAGGCGGAGACTGAGCGAGCCCCCGATCGCGGCGCTCGACGACTACTGGACGCCGGCCGAACGGGCGCAGGTACAGCAGATGCTGGCTTGCTCAGTTGTGGGCGACGAGGCGTCGGTGGCGGCGGGTCTTGCCGGGCTTGCACACGAAACCGGGGCCGATGAGCTGATGTTGGTTACGGATATCTTCGATCACGACGCGAGACTGCATTCGCTGACACTGACCGCCCGCGCTGTCGCCGGTGACGTCAGGGCGCGGCCGCACCTGGTGTCCGCGTGATACGGAAGGATTGGCGCGCCCGGAGAGATTCGAACTCCCGACCAACTGGTTCGAAGCCAGTTACTCTATCCAGCTGAGCTACGGGCGCAACGCCAGCGAAGAGTAGGGGTATTACCCGTCGGGGTCAATCACCCGCTGCCGGCGCAAACGGCCAGATCACCAGCGCGGCGCGCAATCGGTCACGGCCAAAGCGGGCCATGCGCTCGAAGTCGTCGCGGGCGATGGGCAGATACTGGCAGTCGAGCTCGTTCTGCAGCGTGTCCTCCGGGTCCGGGTCGTGCAGGTAGATGAAGCGCTCGTCGATAGCCGAGACTACAACCCAGTGCGGTGCGCGCTTGCGGTCCATCCGCCAGGTGGAGATCAGCACGACGGGTAGCGCCCCCGCCTTCAGGGCGCGGTCGAGATCCGTCTGCGTGAGCTCGCGGTAATGTACCTGCAGCCCTGCTTCCCGTGACTGCTGCACGTAGTCCCTGTGCACCTGCTCGATGACGGCGCGCTTGCCCTCGTCGCGCACGCTGTCGATGAACAGCGGGGTTTCCAGGCTGATCCAGGCCTCAGCGCGGAATCCGCGCCGGTGTGCAGCGAGTGCCAGCCCCAGCGGATGACAGCCGCCGTGGCCCGAGGTCATGTAGATGGTGGTGGATTCCCGCCAGAGGCGCAGTTCCTCGGCGCGGGACATGCGGTAATCGGGATCCTGCGCGCGCATGGCCATCATCAGGCTCGCGGGGCCGCAGGTAAACTCCGTTGTCTGCCGATACCAGGGAACCGGGTGGTGCCGCAGCCGCGGATCAAAGGTGCGGATGCGCTTCTGGTAGCGAAAGGCGCCCTCGTGATCTTCGTAGTAATCCGAATACTCGCCAAAGCGGCGATAGCCCTCCTTTTCGTAGAGGGCGATGGCCTTGCTGTTGTCCCGGCGTACCTCCAGGCGCATGTCGATGCGTCCGGCTTCAAGCGCCGCCCGCTCGCTGGCCCGAAGCAATGCCAGGCCGAGGCCCAGACCACGGCGCGACGGATCGACAGCGATAGAGTACAGGCGCGCGAGGCGTGTTCCCCGGTACAGGAGGACGAGGGTGTAGCCGGCGACGCCCTGATCGTCCTGGGCCACGATGAGGGCCGCATGGTCACTGCCGATCCAGCGCCTGAAGCTGCGTCGGCTGAGGCGATCTGTCGCATAGGCGCGCTCCTCGATCCGCAGCAGTGCGTCGAGGTCGGCGTCTACCGCCGGGCGAAACCGAACGTCTTCGGCGGGCTCCGCCTGACTCTCCGGTGCAAGTGGTTTCATGGTCGCCCCGTAGCGTGCGCCGGCGTCTTTACCGCCGCGATATGCGTGAATGCTTACCGCCTCCACTGTACCCGGAATCGTGGCCCCGTGCTCCGGCGTTTCCTGTGATGGCCGCCCCTGCCAGCTGCGTGTAATTTCAGATTAACGCCATCAGTGTCTAATAAAGTTGACACATGGCGCAGACTGCCCTATAACTGCAGCATGATGCATCGGCGCGAGACGGTACTATGTGGCGAGCCCTGAGAGCCTTTCTCTGGACCCTGAAAATTGCCCTGCCCAAGGTGGCCGTTGGCTGGATGTTCGCGCTGCTGACCATCGACTTCAACCGCGTCGCGATTGTGGAAATGGGCGTAGCGGCTGTCGTGGTCACCACACTGCTGTCGATTCACTACTTTATTGCCCCCTTCCAGGTCATCGCCGGGCGTATTGCCGATACCCGACCGCTGTTCGGTTATCGCCGCACCCCCTACCTGATCGGTGCCAGCGTCGTCGCCAGCCTGCTCTTCCTCGCGCTGCCGAGCGTGACGATGGCCATGGGGGAGGGGTCCTCCATGGCGACCGGCGCTGCGGTTGTGCTGTTCGTGTTGTTCGGCCTGTGCATGGCGGTAATGGCCGACAGCTACCATTCGCTGATTGCCGAGACGACCAGCAAGGAGACACGCGGTGGCGTGATATCGGTTGTGTGGATCGTGATGATCCTGTCGACAATCATTGCCGCGGTGGTCATGAACGCGGTGCGGCCGGAGTTCAGCCCGGAGGCCATGCAGAATCTCTATAACCTGACGCCGCCCATTGTTCTCGGCGCGGTGCTTCTCGGTGTCGTGGGCGTCGAGCGTCGCCTGAGCCCCGCCGAGCTTACTCGTGCAGCGTCGAGGGCGCGGGCCATGGCGCCCCCGGGCAATCCGCTGGCGTCGGCGGCGCGGCTGGTCGCCACGAATCCACAGGCGCGCTGGTTCTTCATATTCATCTCCTGCTCCATCTTCGCGCTTTTCCTGCAGGAGAGCCTGATCGAGGTCCTCGGCGCCGAGGTGTTCGGCGCCGGTATCCGCGAGACAACGCGCTTCCAGCCCATCTGGGGCGGCGGCATTCTGCTGGGCATGGCGGTCATGGGGCTGCTCAGCGCCTTTCGCCGCGTACCCAAGAAAACCCTCACCCTTGTCGGCTGCGCTGCAGCCGCCGCGGGCTTCTTTCTACTGGGTGTCATCGCGCTGCTGCGACTCGAGTTCCTGCTGCTGCCGACGCTCTTCGTCATGGGCATGTGTGCCGGCGTGTTCAACGTCGGCGCCCTCGCCATGATGATGGACATGACCGTCGATGGGGCCACGGGGCTGTATATGGGCCTGTGGGGGACGGCGCAGGCCATGGGCATGGGGGGTTCCGCCGTGGCGGCAGGCGCTCTGCACACATCATTGATCGGCAGTGGTCTGCTGGCACCGGAAAACGCCTACTGGATGATCTTCTCGCTTGAGGCCATCGTGCTTCTCGGCGCCGCCGCCGTTCTGACGCGGGTGGATGTGAACGCTTTCCAGCGCTGTGCTGCGCGTACGTCTGAGGAGAGCTCCAGCGGAAGCGCGGCGGTTCTCGACGTCGCCACCGCCAGCGCCTGACAAGCGCCTGTGCCTCGCAGCGACAGCCAGCCAGGAGAGCCGTGAGCCGTTCGCCAGAGACCCTTGACTATCGTTTCGACGATCGGGTTGCCGTACAGTACGACGCCCTCCGCGGTCACCCGCCCGGGATTGCCCCGCGTATCGGCGAGGCCCTGACCCGGCTCGCGGGCGAGGGCGCGACGGTTCTGGAGGTGGGCGTCGGCACGGGGCGAATCGCCCTGCCTACCGTGGCCGCCGGCGGCCGTGTTGTCGGGGTTGACCTGTCGGCGGAGATGCTGCGCGCGCTGGCCGGAAGCGACCTTCCGCAACTGGCACTGGTCCGCGGCGACGTTACCTGCCTGCCGTTCTGCGACGACGCGTTTGACGCCGCCATCTGTGTGCACGTTCTGCACCTGGTCGACTCTAGGG
>JAWLGG010000356.1:0-3934 GCA_041685155.1 Chromatocurvus sp. | reverse complement strand
CGCACCCGTGCACCGATGGAATACACCCGCGCCGTTTTCGACAGCTACGCCGAGCGCTTCGAGCAGCATCTGACATCGGATCTTGCCTACGATGGGCCGCGGGAGCTGCGGCAGCTTCTCGACCGCCTTCCCGGGGAGGATCGCCACTATGCCAGTGCCCTGGACATCGGCTGCGGCACCGGCCTTGCCGGCGTTGCCTTCAAGGATCGGGTTACCCGCCTTGTGGGGCTGGACCTGTCCGCGGGCATGCTGAACAAGGCCGCCACCAAGGGCATCTACGATCATCTGTTTGCCATTGATGCCGTGGCCTTCCTCAGCCAGCAGGCCGAGACCTTCGACCTGGTGCTGTGCGCGGACGCCCTGCCCTATGTGGGCGACCTGCAGCCACTGTTCGACAGCGTTGCACAGCGCCTGAATGATGGCGGCAGGTTCCTGCTGACCACCGAGCTGGCGAGCGACGGCACCTACAGGCTGCAATCCAGCGCCCGCTTCTGCCACAGCAATGATTATGTTCGCCAGAGCGCGGCCTCGGCGGGCATGCAGGTCCTGGCAGAGGATGTGATAGATCTACGCAAGGAGCGCAATGCCTGGATTCGCGGCGGCATTTATTGCCTTCAGCGCGCGCCTGTCCCGGCCTGATGTCAGAATGTATAGGTTGCCTGCGTGTACCCGTAGGCGGTATTCCCCGTCATTGGGCTCCCCGGGACCGCGTTCAGGAACTCGCCCTTGTCGAGGTAGGTGGCCCCCGCTTCAATCTGCAGTGAACCCGCGGGATCGGTCCAGCGCGCGGATAGCTCCCACTGGTGACCGATGAAGCGTCCGGAAGCGCCGCGCGCATCGCCCAGCCCCGAGCCGGGCAGCACATCGCGGCGACTCTCCAGCCAGGCAGCGCGATAGCCGAGACGCACATCGACAGCACGCAGCGGCCTCAGCTCCAGGCGCGCGCCCGGCGACAGCAGGTTGCTGCGCGTGAGCAGGCCATAGAACCCCGAGGGCCCGAGCTCGAAGGCGCGGGCACCGAATAGCTTGTCGAAGCGCTGGTTGCGCCCGTCACCCGGATCATCGTCGCCGCTGGCGGCGTCGAAGCGCAGGCTCAGGCCCGGCTCCCAGGCGCCGTCGAGCGGCAATGTCGCGCTGGCGTGCACAAACCATGCACGATGATCGAGGTCGAATGCTTGCGGGCTGCGACTATCGCGCGAGCGTCCGTATTGCACCGCCCCCTCCCACTCCAGGGTCCAGCTGGCAACCTCACCCCGGGCACGGGCGCCCAGGGTTAACAGCTGGCGGCGAGCCGACGGGTCATCGGCACTGGCCGCCGTGCGCAGACCAAAGAGGTAAGCATCGATTTGCCCGCTGCTGCCGGCGGAGACATTGTCCACGGTAACGCCCCAGAAGAGACGGTCGCGACTCGGTGCGTCCACGCTCACCTCCTTGACTTCCAGCGCGCGGCGATCACTGGCCCGACTCACATTGGGCGATGTATACAGTCCGGAGACCGACCAGTCATCAGCGCTCTGCCACTGCGCGCGCACGCCGGTGAAGGCGTTGGACGTGTTGCGGAAATTGTTGCGTGCCAGCAGGCGCCGGGAGCCGTGGTCCTGCGTGAATCTGCCCGCGACAATATCCTGTTCGCCATCCTGCCCCCGGGTTTCATGAGTCAATCCCACATAGGCCTGCAGTGGCTCCAGCGCGTTCACGTCGTCCGTGCCGAGCGGCGTATCCGGCTTGAACCAGAAGGCACGGGAGTCCTGCAGTTCAAAACCGGCGCGATAGGGACCGGCATCCGCCTTTGCGTGCAGCAACAGGCGCGATACCAGCAGGTGATCCGAGCGCGTCTCGACGGGACGGAAGGTATTCTCGAGGAGTTCCACGCGCGCCCGGTAGGAGCCGGTAATGCCCGCCTGAACGCCGGCGTTGCCCGCCTGTGCACCGACGGGGCAGGCGATCAGGAGGGACATCGCCCACAGCAGTGACGGCGCGGCGGCAGAGTCGTCCTGGCGCCACACCTTCAGGCTGGCGCCGCCGCCCGGGCGTCTTCGAAGCCAATGGAGTGCCGAAATCATCGGGCTTAGGATAGCGCAAATCGGCCTGCCCCTCCTGCCCTTCAAGAAATGTCACATTTTCGTCACCATAATGTCATGTGACCGATTGCTGTCATCTTTCTCCACTACACTGGCGACCTTTCAGACAGCGGATACCTGCAAGGGTCCGCAAACTACGATCCCACGGGGGACACCACGATGCGAACCCTGTTGTTCGGCTTTTATGCCATTTTATGCCCACTCGCCATTGCCGACACGGCCATCGACGGTGTGCAGCTGTACCTGGACCCGGAAACCGGCGAAGTCAGCAGCAAAAAAGCCACCGGACATATCCCGGTGGGTACCTATGTGTCCGCGCAGGTCCTGATGGATCAGCAAAGCGCCATGACGCAGCAGCTCAGGCAGCTGCAGACGCGGCTTGAGCGGCTCGAGGCCCGTGAAGACGGCACAGGCAATGCCACTGCCGTGGTGTCTGAGGTCGTGAAGCCGGGCAGCGACAGTGTCGCGACGGTGCAGGCCCAGACCCCGGCAGATGCCATTGCGGTCCATTCCCGCTACGAACGGCGTAAGCTTCGCTGGCGTTCGGTCGACGGTCGCTACAGCGTGGGCCTGCAGAACCGGGCACAGATGCGTTACTCGACGCCCTTTGACGACAGCCCAAGAGACCTCGCCGGCCTTGATGAAAATGACAGCTCCTATGCGCTGAACCGCATCCGCACCATACTCTCGGGCACGGTCATTGACCCCCGCCTGGCGTTTCATATCGAGCATGACTGGAACGAAAGTGTCATTCGCGATTTCTTTCTGACCCTGAAGCTCGGCGACAGTACGTCGCTGTGGGTCGGCCGCAGCAAGGCGCTCTACAACACGGAATTCTGGATTTCCTCCGGACGCCAGCAGTTTGTCGAGCGCACCATTGCCCACGACCTGTTTACCGCCAACCGACAGCAGGGAGCACAGCTTTTCGGACGACTCTTTGCGGGCTCGCCGGCCGACCTCTCCTACACGCTGGGCATCTTCAACGGGCGCGGCGGCACCGACAACAACAATGATGACGATTTCCTGTATACCTCGCGCCTGCAGTGGAATGCCCTGGGAGGGCCGATTGCCCGGGCACACAGCGACCTCGCCTTCAGCCGCACACCGCAGGTCAATATCGCCATTGCCGCACTGACCAATCGCAGCGACTGCACCCGCTTCGGCTCCGGCGCCAACAGCTGCCGCTCCCTGCCCGGCTTCACGCCCAGCGACCAGGCGCAGGAAGGACAGTTTGACGTGGAGCAGACCATGGCGGAGCTGCGCGTGCGCTGGAACGGCTTCTCACTGGAAGGCGAGCTCAACCGCAAGCGAGTGATCGACCGCATCCTCGACCTTAAGGATCCGCGTCGGCGCACGACGCTGGAGGGCGGATTCATCCAGGCTGGACTGCTGCCTCACGGCCTGTTCCCGGCAGTTCCGCCCCAGCTGGAGTTCGGCCTGCGCTACGCCAGCGTCGACCGGGGCGACTATCGCGGCAGCGACGACGCCGAGGAAATCAGCGGCGTTGCCAACTGGTACATCGACGGTCATGAAAACAAGCTGTCGCTGGAATTCAGCCGCATCGATCTTGAGGACCCGTTGCTGCAGATGGAAGGCTCCGAGAACCGCTTGCGCCTGCAGTGGGACGTGCGTTTCTAGCGGATCACGCCATTGAGCGGCGCTGCCTCCGCCTGCCTATTGCAGGGTCAGCGGCGACTCCGGCTCCAGGCCCAGAGCCCGCAGCTGGCGGGCAAGCAGGGGACTGCGCGTTTCCAGCCACTTCTCGTAGAGTGACAGAATGTCCTCGTTGCTCTGCACGGCGTCGCTGGTGCAGGCCTGCGCAACCAGTTCCAGCATGGTGGCGAAGGCGGCGG
>JAWLGG010000355.1:0-3936 GCA_041685155.1 Chromatocurvus sp. | reverse complement strand
GTGCAGGAGATAGAAAATACAGGGACGGTCCTCACGATAAGTCGCGTTCAGCGTCGCAATCGCGGCGCGGGCGTGGTCCAGCAGGGCCCTGTCACCCGGCAGGGTTTCCTCCGAGGCATCGCTGAAGTCCGTCAGGAGGGCGAAGAACAGGTTAGGATCCCGATTGCCCAGGTAGCGAATCTCCATCGCCTCGAGAAGATCCTCGACATCGCTCCGCTCCGTCAGCAGCGTGGGCACGACCACCATGCTGCGATGGACGGATGGAATGCCCGCGGAAAAGTCCATTCTGGGCAGGGCTCGCGGCGTCAGCGTGAGCGTAACCAGAAGATTGACCAGGGGAACGACCAGCGCCGACATGGCAATAGCGACCGGAAACGCAAACAGCCAGGGCCTCCAGTCACCGAGGCCGCTGCCGGTAGCCGCAAGCACGGCGCCCGTCGCCAGCAGCGTGAGCAGCAGGATCGGGCCCAGGTACAGGAGCAGGCGCGGCCCCTGCCCCGCACCGCCGAGCCGGGAGCGCAGTGATGCGCGGTAGCCGATGTCGCGCTCCAGTGATCGCCGGCCGGCGTCGCAGAGGTAGTAGCCGACGTGTGCCCTGCGGTCATCCCTGCCCAGCCGGGCAGCAGCGCCCGCGGCCAGATCAATGGCCCGGCGCGCCACGTCGATCTCACTGTGACCGCTGCGGCGCGCCATGTCCTCCACGGCATGCCGACAGCGATCGCGCGTGGCGAAGTCCTGCCCGCTGTAGCACTGTGCCGGGTCTTCCCCCAGCGCCTGCTCTACCACGCTGAGCGATTCGACGTAGTCCGACCAGTCCATGGCGTCGATGAAGCGCAGGCTGCCTATGCTGTTGGCCATGGAAATCTGGTTGGTCGCCGCCGTGCGGCTCGCCGCCTCGGACAGTTCGCTTGCCGTCACCCCCTGGTTCGCCAGCTGGTGCTCGACCCAGGCCTGCACAAATGCCATGGCGGGCCCGTGCGCCTGAAGCCTGGCGTAGAACTCCTCGACAAAGGGCGCCGTCAGGGGCACGTCGGCATTGGCGAACTCTGCCAGCAGCTGGATCAGCTGCCTGGGCTCGCTGTCGGCGGCCGCGAGCATCCGGTCCGCCCAGGTAATGGCGGCATCGCGCTCTTCACGTCGGCGGGCGATGCGCACGCTGACCCGGCCCAGGTTCTCCAGCAGCGCCAGCTGCAACATGATCGGGAACGCCCACAGCTCCCCGAGCGTCAGTGTGCTGACAGTCTGGTAGGCGGCAACCAGCCGGGTCACGTTCTCGCTATCGACGCGCCCGTCCATGTGTGAGATCAGTTCCAGCGCCAGGTCGTATACGCGGGGGAAACCTGCCGAGTGGCCATCGGCGAGCCTGGGCAGCTGCCGGCTGTAGCCACGCGGCAGGTGCCGACGCACCAGAATGACCTGCTGCTCGATCAGGTAGAAATTGTCCAGCAACCAGGATTCCGCGGGCACCAGTGGCTGGCCCGGTGGCGCTGCGACGGTGACAACCTCCAGCGCCTGCTGCAGAAACCGGGCATTGTCCGCCAGTCGGGGCAGCAGCCTGTCGGGGCCCGGCTGCGGATTCATGTGATGCTGCTCCGCCAGGGCAACGGCGTGGCGCTCAAGCTGTTCGATGCTCAGGAGTTCCGAGCGCAGCAGTCCGGTGTCCCGGTCATGCCGCAGCGTCTTCCGGGTGCGCACCGACGGTCCGAAGGCTTTCAAGATGATAGAGAAGCTCCCTCCAACCGCCGCATGACCAGACACGCAGACAACGTGAGCGTTACAGGAGCAGTTTCCCGAAAGAAGGGTAGTGGATAGCGTACGGATGGTCTGTTCGCCAGGGAACAGACCGGGCCGAAAGACTCTCTATGTCAACCCCGCGACGCGCGCTTGCGCTCGTGCTCAAGCAGCAGCTTCTTGCGCAGACGGATGCTCAGCGGGGTGACCTCCACCAGCTCATCCTCCTCGATGAACTCCAGCGCCTGCTCCAGCGTGTGCTGCACCGCCGGCGTCAGCGTCAGCGCCTCGTCGGTCCCTGAGGCACGCACGTTGGTGAGCTGCTTGGCCTTGGTGGGATTGACCACGAGGTCGTTGCCGCGGCTGTGCAGGCCGATGATCTGGCCCTCGTAGACATCCACGTTCGGCAGCACGAACAGGCGGCCGCGATCCTGCAGGTTGAACAGGCCGTAGGCCAGGGTCTTGCCCTTGACCATGGAGACCAGCACGCCGTTGACGCGGTGGCTCATGTCGCCGCCCTTGACCGGGCCGTAGTGGTCAAAGATGTGGTTCATGGTGCCGCTGCCCGAGGTCATGGTCAGGAACTGCGAGCGGAAGCCGATCAGGCCGCGCGCGGGAATCACGAACTCCAGGCGCACGCGACCCTTGCCATCGGGGACCATGTTGCCGAGTTCGCCGCGGCGCTGGCCCAGCTCCTCCATTATGGAACCCTGGTGTTGTTCCTCCACGTCGATGACCAGCTGCTCGAAGGGCTCCTGCAGCACCCCGTCGATCTCGCGCTGAATGACCTCGGGGCGCGACACGCCGAGCTCAAACCCCTCGCGGCGCATGGTCTCGATCAGCACCGACAGGTGCAGCTCGCCGCGGCCGGATACCTTGAACTTGTCCGGGCTGTCACCGGGCTCGACGCGCAGGGCCACGTTGTGAATCAGCTCGCGCTGCAGACGCTCGGCGATATTGCGCGAGGTGACGTACTTGCCCTCCTTGCCGGCAAAGGGAGAATCGTTGACCTGGAAGGTCATGCTCACGGTCGGCTCGTCCACGCTCAGCGGCGGCAAGGCCTCGGGGGCGGCCGGATGGCACAGTGTGTCGGAGATGTTCAGGCCCTCTATCCCGGTAACACAGACGATGTCGCCGGCTTCCGCCGCGGCGACGTCCACCCGGTCCAGCCCGTGATAACCCATGACCTGCAGGACGCGGCCGTTGCGTTTCGCGCCCTCGCGACTGAGCACCGCCACCTGGGTGTTCGGCGTCAGGCGGCCGCGGGTGATGCGGCCTACGCCAATAACGCCTACATAGCTATTGTAGTCCAGCGCACTGATCTGCATCTGCAGCGGCCCGTCGGAATTCACCGCCGGCGCCGGCACGTGTTCGATAATCGCCTCGAACAGCGGCTGCATGTCCGTGGCCATGTCGGCATGATCCGCGCCCGCAATGCCCTCGATGGCCGCCGCGAAGATCACCGGGAAGTCCATCTGCTCATCGGTGGCGCCCAGGGCATCGAACAGATCGAACACCTGGTCCACCACCCAGTCGGGGCGCGCTCCGGGGCGATCGACCTTGTTCACCACCACGATAGGACGCAGGCCCTGCTCGAAGGCCTTGGATGTGACGAAGCGGGTCTGCGGCATGGGCCCGTCCACCGCATCCACCAGCAGCAGCACCGAGTCCACCATGGACATGACGCGCTCGACCTCGCCGCCGAAGTCGGCGTGTCCGGGAGTGTCCACAATATTGATGCGATAGTCGCCATAGCGCAGGGCGGTGTTTTTCGCCAGTATGGTGATGCCGCGCTCCTTCTCCTGGTCATTGGAGTCCATGATGCGCTCGGCGCCGGCGTTGCGACGGTCCAGCGTGCCGGACTGATGCAGCAGGCAGTCCACCAGCGTTGTCTTGCCGTGATCGACGTGGGCGATGATGGCGATGTTGCGAAGATTATCTATCACGGGGCACTCCAGGGGCCGGTCGCGAGCAAAATGGGCGCGGAGTATACCTGAAAGCCGGCCATTGCGAGCATTTTTGTGCCGGCGCGCTGTGGCACGAAGTGGTGCATACGGAAGGATAGCGCAGCAGGGTTGCACCATATCGGCACACATGTGCTTTAATTTGGTGCGCGTGGCGAACCAAAAAATCGCGCGCCGCTACAAACAGGCCTTGTATCAACACCTTAGCGAAGGCACCTTTTTGGCACATCTCTTGCATTCC
>JAWLGG010000017.1:0-16272 GCA_041685155.1 Chromatocurvus sp. | reverse complement strand
CTGCAGCCAGGCGTTCAGATCGGCAAGGACTGTCTCGCGCTCGGGCTCGTTGAATATCTCGTGGTACAGGCCGGGATAGATTTTCAGGGTCACGTCGCTACTGCCCACATCCTCTGCCAGATGCCGCGAACCCTCGACCGCGGTCATGACATCCGCATCGCCGTGCATGACCAGCAGCGGCAGGCGGATGCCGCGCCGCCTGCTGGCGACATCCTGCATCGCGCCGAACAACTCCGTGACCAGTCGCGCACTGAACCTGCCGCCGTGGACCCGGGGATCCGCACGATAGTTGGCAACCACCTGCGGATCGCGGCTGACGCCCGCGGCGTCCAGCTGCATCACCCCGAGGGTCGGCCAGACCAGGGCGATCAGGCGGTTGACCATGATCGCGATCCGCGACGGCGGCACCGGCACTTCAAGCGCCGGCGCAGAGAGGACTGCACCGGCAAAGCTGTCCTGCCGGGATAACAGGTAGCGGGCGGCAATCAGTCCCCCCATGCTGTGCCCGACAAGGAAAACGGGCAGGCCGGGATAATCGCGCCGGATCTGCTCCAGCAGGACGTCGAGCGGCGCGAAATAGTCGCTGAAGCGCGTGATGTGGGCGCGCGCACCGGGTGACTCGCCATGACCGCGGTGGTCGGGCGCCAGCACGGCGATACCGCGGGCGCAGAAATACTCGGCGAAGGCCTGATAGCGACCGCCATGCTCTCCCGCGCCATGGGCGAGGAGAATCACGGCAGTGGGCGAAGGCGGTGCCCAGTGGCGGTAGAAAATCCCGTCCTGCAGGCGATTCTCGACCAGCCGCAGGGGCGGGCCGCCGGCCGCTTCTGTCGCGCCCGCGTGTTCCGCGTCGCCGGACATCATTTTACCGGAGTCAGCCATTCACTGTTTTCCCTGCGGTTGCCGCGCACCGTGTCGAAATACATGGCCTGGAGCTTTTCTGTCAGCGGCCCGCGGGAGCCAGAGCCGATGATGCGGCCATCGAGCTCGCGGATGGGGACAACCTCGGCCGCGGTGCCGGTAAAAAACGCCTCGTCGGCGATGTACAGCTCGTCGCGCGTGATACGCCTCTCCTCGATACTGTAGCCCAGTTCGGCAGCCAGGGTGAATACCGTATCGCGGGTGATGCCATCGAGGCAGGACGTGAGATCCGGGGTGAAAATGCGACCCTTGCGCACCGCGAACACATTCTCGCCGCTGCCTTCGGCAACGTATCCCTCGCTGTCCAGGAGCAGCGCTTCCTCGGCACCGGAATCGAGTGCCTCGCGCAGGGCCAGCATGGAATTGATGTAATTGCCGTTGGCCTTGGCCTTGCACATGGTGATGTTGACATGGTGCCGCGTATACGAGGAGGTGCGCACCTTGATGCCGTGCTCGCGGGCCTCCGGATTCATGTAGGAGGGCCACTCCCAGGCCGCGATCATGACGTGGGTTTTCAGCCCGTCGGCGCGCAGACCCATGCCCTCGGAGCCGTAAAAGCACATGGGGCGCAGGTAGGCCTCATGCAGATTGTTCTCCCGCACCACGGCGCGCTGCGCCTCGAGCAGGGTGTCCCGGTCAAATGGCATGGGCATGCGCAGGATCTTCGCCGAGTTGAACAGGCGGTCCGTGTGCTCGCGCAGACGGAAAATGCAGGCGCCGCGATCCGGCGTGGCATAGGCGCGCACACCCTCGAAAACGCCGAGGCCATAGTGCAGCGTATGCGTAAGCACATGCACCTTTGCTTCCCGCCAGGGAACCATTTCCCCGTCCAGCCAGATTGTTCCGTCGCGATCCGCGAAACTCATGCCCGCACTCCTAACTGTTCCTGTCTGTCTACAGCGCCGTGGTCACGTCGCCAAATAGCGCCTGCCAATGGGCTCGCACGGCATCTGCGTGTTGCCTGTAGTCGGCCACCGCGACCGTGGCGGGCGCCTGCTGCAGCGCGAGCTGATGGGAAGCGGAGCGAAAGGCGATATAGGCCTGGGTCAGCGCATCGCAGGCTGAAGGTGAGAACAGCCCCTGCCCGCCCAGGCTCTCCAGAATCCGGATGTTATCTGACCAGCGGGTGAGATCGGACACGCGATGCGACCATGCAAGCACCGCGTATTGCACCATAAATTCGATATCAACGATACCGCCAGGAGACTGTTTGAGGTCAAACGCGTCGGCACGGAGCGAGGTCGGAAGCAGGTGTTCGCGCATTTTCTCGCGCATGCCGACCACGTCTTCCGCGAGCTGCGCGCTATCGCGTGGCCGGCTGAGAATGTCATGCCGCACCGCATCCACGGCCTGCGCGACCCGGCGGTCACCCGCCACCGACCGGGCACGCACCAGGGCCTGGTGTTCCCAGGTCCAGGCAGTATCGCGCTGGTAGGTGGCGAAGGCATTCAGGGTGGACACCAGTAGCCCGGACGCGCCCGAGGGGCGCAGGCGCATGTCGATCTCGTACAGCTTGCCGAGCGGCATGCGCGTCTCGAGAATATGAATGATCTTCTGGCCCAGCCGGGTATAGAACACGCTGTTGTCGATGCTGCGCTCCCCCCCGGTAACGCCGCCGGCATCGGCGTCGTAGATGAACACCAGGTCGAGGTCGGAGGCGTAACTCAGCTCGATACCGCCGAGCTTGCCGTAACCGTAGATGGCAAAACCGGTGTCCTCACCGTCGCGGGCCGGCTCGCCGTAGCGGGCGACCAGCTGCGCCCAGGCAACGCGCAGCACCTGCTCCAGAACGACTTCGGCAATGAAGGTCAGCTTGTCACTGACCTTCATCAGCGGCAGGCGCCCGAGCCGTTCGCTGGCGGCGACCCGCAGCACATGCGCCGCCTTGAAATAGCGCAGGGCATCCATCTGCGCCTCGAGGTCGGTCAGCGGCGGCGATCCACCTGCTGGCGCAGCTCTTCCTGCAGCCGCTCGCGGTCCGGCGCGGAGTACAGGCTGGAGCGGTCCAGCAGTTCGTCCAGCAGCACCGGCTGCGCGGCCAGCAGTTCGGCAATCCACGGGCTCGCCTCGCACAGCGCCACCAGCTCCGCGAGGGCCGGCGGATTCTCCATCAGCAGCACCAGGTAGGCACTGCGCCTGAGCACCGCACGCACCAGCGGCAGAATACGCTGCAGCGCGAGGTCGGGCTGCCCGACCCCGGCACAGGCCTCCAGCAGCAGCGGCATGAACTGCTCCAGGCGGTCGCGGCTTTCGCGCTGCAGTCCACGCAGGCGGCTGGCGTCGCGCAGGTCCGACAGTCGCTCGAGAGACGCCCCGGCCCTGGCATAACCCAGCTCCTCGAGTGTCCCGGCATCCAGTGTATTCCAGGGCGCCAGGGCAGGCTCGACAGGGGCTTCCTCCGGGGCGGCAATCAGGTCGTGAAAATGCGCAGCCACCCGTCCGCGGTGCGCCGACAGCGCCGCGCTGAAGGACTCCCAGTCGGCGTGCCCCATGACCTCGACCAGCGCCGCACGGCGCAGCGCGTCGTCCGGCAGCTCCTGGGTCTGCCTGTCGGCATAGCCCTGAATCGCGTGCTCGGTATCGCGCAGAAAGCAATAGGCCCGGCACAGCTCCTCCACCACCTCACCGGGCAGGCAGCCCAGTTCCGCACAGCTTGGCAGGACATTCAGCAGCTCGCGCTGCTGCAGCGCCCGGTCGCGGCCGCCGCGGATCAGCTGCAGACACTGGGCGATGAACTCGATCTCGCGAATCCCGCCAGGACCCAGCTTGACATTGCCCTCCAGGCCCCGTCGCTGTACCTCCGCAACGATCATGCGCTTCATCCCGCGCAGGCTGTCTATCACGCCGAAATCCACGTAGCGCCGGAACACGAAGGGTCGCAGCGTGCGCATCAGCTCGACGCTGTGGCGCGCACTTCCGGTTATCGGGCGCGCCTTGACCAGCGCGTAGCGTTCCCAGTCGCGGCCCTGGTCCTGGTAGTACTCCTCCAGCGCGGCAAAATTGTGCGCGAGGGCGCCGCTCTCGCCGTAAGGGCGCAGGCGCATGTCGACGCGGAACACGAAGCCGTCGGCGGTGACGGTATCCAGCGCGTTGATCAGTGCGCGCCCGAGCCGGGTAAAAAATTCCTCGTTGCTCAGCGGCCGGCGCTCGCCGTCTGTCTGGCCCGCCTCGGGGAAGGCAAAGATCAGGTCGATGTCCGAGGAGACGTTGAGCTCCCGTGCGCCGAGCTTGCCCATGGCGATCACGATCAGCTCCTGGGGCTGCCCGGAACGCTGGCCGATGGGCCGCCCGAAGCGTTTCACCAGCTGCGCCTCGCACACCGCCAGCGCCTGCTGGACACAGGCCTCGGCAAGCAGGGAGGTATCGCGCACCGTTTCCAGGGTGTCGGCCAGTCGATTGAAGTCGCGCCAGAGGATGCGCAGCATGTGGTACTGGCGAAAACGACGCAGTGTCGCCGGCAGATCGGCGCCGGGCTCTGCCAGGTCGGCCTCAAGTCGCCCGACCCAGGCGTCCTCCGGCAGGGAGGCGTCCAGGTCACCGCTGTCGAACGCCGCCAGCAGCAGGGCGGGGCGACGCCGCAGCAGTGCCGCGACGTATTGGCTGCAGGCCAGGATGCGCGCCAGCTGCGGTCCGCACCGGGGGTCGGCGGCCAGCGCCTGCAGGGCGTCCCGCTCCTCGCTCGCGGCGCACTCCAGCACCGCCGACCAGGCCGCCGCTGCGGCCCGGCTCAGGGAAGGCGGCAGGTTGTGCACCAGCTCGCTCACGTCATGCGCTCTCTTTGTCTTGTGTCCGGTCCTTCCGCACGATGGCGCTCAGCGGTTGCCCACCGGCGCCACGCGCAGGACCTCTTCAATAGTCGTCTCCCCCCGCAGCACGCGCTGCGCGCCCGATTCGCGCAGGGAGTGCATTCCCTCCGCCGCCGCGGCGCGGCGCACGGCGCCGGTATCGATGCGGGTGACAATGGTCTCCTCCACCGCAGGACTGTTCAGCAATACCTCGTAGATGCCGCGGCGGCCGACGAATCCGGTCTGGCGACAGGCGCGGCAGCCCACGGGCGCAAAGACCTGCGTCGGCGCGGGCCCGGCGCTGCCTGCCAGCGCCGCCCAGGCCTGGGGATCGGCGGCTTCCGGCACCTTGCAGTTCTCACAGAGGATGCGCACCAGGCGCTGGGACATTACCCCTCGCACCGTCGCGCGAATCAGGTAGGCGGGCACGCCGAGCTCGAGCAGGCGCGACAGGGAGGAGGGCGAATCGTTGGTGTGCAGGGTGGACAGCACCAGATGCCCGGTCAGCGCAGCCTGCACCGCCATGTTCGCCGTTTCCAGGTCGCGGATCTCGCCCACCATGATGATGTCGGGGTCCTGGCGCAGCAGGGTGCGCACCCCGGTGGAGAAATCCAGGTCAATGCCGTGGTTCACCTGCATCTGGTTGAAGCGGTCCTCGACCATCTCGATGGGGTCCTCGATGGTGCAGACGTTGACCTCGTCGGTAGCCAGCTGCCGCAGGGTGGAGTACAGAGTCGTGGTCTTGCCGGAGCCGGTGGGTCCGGTCACCAGGGCAATGCCATTGCCGGCACCGGTCATGCTGTTCCAGCGCGCGAGGTCGTCGTCCTCAAGGCCGAGTTCGCCGAAGCCCTTGTGCAGCACCTCCGGGTCGAAGATGCGCATCACCAGCTTCTCGCCGAAAGCGGTGGGCAGGGTGGACAGACGCAGCTCGACCTCGCCCCCCGCCGGCGTGCGGGTTTTCAGGCGGCCGTCCTGGGGCCGGCGCTTCTCGGCGACATCCATGCGCCCGAGAATCTTGATGCGGCTGGTCATGGCCGCGCACACCGCCTGCGGCAGCTCGTACACCGGGTGCAGCACACCGTCGATGCGAAAGCGTACCTTGCCCACCTCGCGGCGGGGCTCGACGTGAATGTCGCTGGCGCGCTGCTCGAAGGCGTACTGCAGCAGCCAGTCGACAATGCTGACCACGTGCTGGTCGTTGGCATCGAGCTCCTGCCGCGAGCCCATGTCGAGAAGCTGCTCGAGGTTGTTTACCGCCGGCGGCTGTCCCCGGGCGGCATTGCCGGCGCCGGCGCCGCGCACCGAACGCGCCATGGTGTAGAACTCGGCGGTGAAGCGCACGATGTCCCGGGGGTCCGCCAGCACACGCTTTACCGGGCGCCGCGCGACGTGCTCCAGGTTGTCCTGCCAGCTGTAGAGAAAGGGCTCCGCGCTGGCCACCACCACGCTGTCGCGGTTGGCCTCGACGGCGAGAATGCGGTGGCGCTCGGCAAAGGCGCGGGACATGACCTCGGCGACCGCGCCGACGTTGATGCGCAGGGGATCGATCTCGTACACGGCCTGGCCGACGCGGCCACCGAGCCAGGCCAGCAGCCGGTCCATGCTGATGGCGGTGCCCGGTTGCGAGGCATCCGCCAGCTTCTGCTCGGCGAGAAAGACCAGCGGATGCACGGAACCGATATTGACGCCGCCGAGGCGACGCGCGTCGGCCTCGGTCAGGCAGCCGTCGCGGCGCAGCAGGGAGACCAGCTCGGGAAGGCTGAGTCTGTGCTCTCGCTGCAGTGAGGCATCCGGCGCGGTCATGGAATTATCCTGCACGGGTTGCGGTTATCGACCCGCATGCTAACACAGGCACCCGGTCGCCGGCCCGGCGACGACGCGCACATGATGGAAGAATTCCGCAGCACTTTTGGTTAACCTTGGCGCTTGCACATGACAGGACGGACACGTGAACGAGCACGGCAGCGGCGACTTCGACTGGTTCCGCAACACAGCCCCATATATCAACGCCCACCGCGGCAAGCGTTTCGTGCTCATGATCGGCGGCGAGGTGGCCAGCGAAGGCGCGCTGGCGGGCCTGATTCACGATATCGCCCTGCTCAGCAGCCTCGGCGTACACCTGGTCATCGTCCACGGCAGCCGCCCGCAGATCGAATCCCGGCTGGAGCGCGCCGGCATCCACAGCCAGTTCCACCGCGGGTTGCGAATCTGTGACAGCGAGGCCATGAAGTGCGTCCGCGATGCGGCCGGCGCTCTGCGCGTGGAGATCGAGGCGCTGCTGTCGATGGGGCTGCCGAACTCGCCCATGCAGGGGGCGGACCTGCGCATCTGCTCGGGCAATTTCGTCACCGGCCGCCCGATCGGCGTGCTCGACGGCGTCGACCATCACCTGACCGGTCGCGTGCGCCGCATCGACAGCGACGGCATCCGCCAGCAGCTGGGCGCTGGCTCGCTGGTACTGCTCTCACCCCTTGGCTACTCTCCCACGGGCGAGGTGTTCAATCTCGCGCTCGAGGACATCGCCGTACACACGGCCGTGGCCATCGGTGCGGAAAAGCTCATCATGTTCGGCGCCGGCGCCGGGGTGCACGGCGAGAACGGCACGCTGGTACGCCAGTGCGCCGTGGAGGAGATCGCCGCCCTCGATGTGCCCGATAGCGCACAGAAAGCGCTGGTGGAAACAGCCGGTCGCGCCTGCCGCCAGGGCGTACCGCGCTGCCACATCATCAGCTACCGCGAGGACGGTGCCCTGCTTCGCGAGCTGTTCACCCACGACGGCAGCGGCACACTGATTACCCGGCGCCCCTGGGAACAGTCACGCCGGGCGCGTATCGACGACGTCGGCGGCATTCTCGAGCTGATACAGCCCCTGGAAGAGGACGGCGTGCTGCTGAAGCGGTCCCGGGAGATGCTGGAGGCCGAGATCGAACGCTTCCGCCTGCTCGAGCGCGATGGCAGGATCATCGCCTGCGCGGCGCTCTATCCCTGCCCCCCGGACGACTGTGGCGAGATTGCCTGCATCGTCTCGCATCCGGATTACCGCGGCGAGAGCCGCGGCCGGCGACTGCTGGGGGAACTTGAGCAGGAAGCGAGAAGCCTGGGGCTTAACCGGGTGTTCGTCCTGACCACGCAGACCGCACACTGGTTTATAGAACAGGGCTTTGCCGAGGCATCGCGGGATGCACTGCCGCAGCAGCGGCGCGACCTCTACAACCTGCAGCGCAACTCCAAGGTGTTCTTCAAGGACCTGCGGGCTGGGTCAGGGCGCTGACAGTTCGGTAAGGTCCCTGCGCAGACCGGCCAGCTTGCGGCGCAGGTGCCGGTCCTGCCGCTCGCTGCGCTGATCGACCGCTGCCGCGACCACGCGATAGATCAGCGCCGTGTTGTGCCGGTAGATGTCGAGGTAGGTCGGCGACACCGTGGACTCCCAGTTGCCGACGCGTTCACGCAGGGTGGTCTGCCAGCCCGGCGGTCGCTGCAGAGTGCTCTCCAGCCAGTCGAGCCAGCGCTGGCGCTCCGCCAGCCAGACGGCATCCGAGCGGCGCAGGTCCTCGAGATGCCTGCAGATCCCGCGCTGCCGGTCACGGCCAATGCGCCCGAGGTAGTCCTCGAGATTGTCGATCAGGCTGTCACAGGCCTCCTCCCGGTAGGTCTCGTCGTCCCGATCGAGATACTTCTCCTCGTACTCCACCTGCCGCTCGCGCAGCGTGGCCATGAAAGACGCGACCTGCTCATCATCCAGAGCCTCACCCACATTGATCAGCTCGTCCACAGCGCGATCGCGCAGGCGCACCCACTCCGCCTCCGCCGCGATCGCCAGGTCTTCCACCACCGGCGCCGTGACGGGGCTGTCCAGCGCACCCTCGGCGCGGGCCAGCAGCGCGGCGTAGCGTGGCAGCTCCGAGCGCCGGTGCCAGCCGAGAAAGGCGTCCACGCGGTCTTCAAGGAGCTCGCGCCGACTGCCGTCCAGATCCACATAGCCCGACAGGTACCAGGGGATCAGGAAATCCAGGCGGTTGTAGAAGAACTGGGTGCTGCTGCAGCCGACAAGCAGCGCAAGCAGCAGACAGCAGGCGACGGTGCGACAGGGACGCAGCACGCGCGGAACCGGCGTCAGGGGTAATCCAGTCCGTCGGTGGCAAAGAGCATCTCGGGGTTGCGGAAGCACTTGAACTCGAGATAGTTGCCGGCGGGGTCGCGCACAAAGCAGGTGCGCTGCTCGCCGCGAAGCCCGGCAAAGCGGGTGTGCGGCGCTATGGCGTAGTCGATACTGTTCAACTGCAGCCGCGAGAGCAGCGCGTCGAACTCATCCCAGGGCAACACGAGGCCAAAGTGCGAGGCCGGCACCTGTTCGTCGTCAACGGGGTTGGTGGCAACCACCGGCATCTCGCGGCGCTCGACCCGATGCACCACCAGCTGGTGGCCCCCGAAGTCATAGTCGATCCAGCGCGAAGAGGAGCGTCCGCGGCGGCAGCCGAGTACGCTGCCGTAGAACTGCGCCGCGGCGTCCAGGTCGTCTACCGGCAGGGCGAGGTGGAAGGTAGCACTGTGCATGGGACGGGCTCCGCTATGGCAACCGCGGCAGACCGCGCCCCACGGCGGTGGTCAGGCTGCCGCGATGGCGTCCCGGCCGACCGCGCGGTTGATTGCGCAGAGTATGCCGCTCAATGAAGCCTGTACTATATCGTGACTGACGCCCACACCACAGTAGCGTTCGCCATCGATGTTGAGCTGGATGTAGCACACCGCCTCGGCATCGGCACTCTTGCTCAGGGCGTGCTCGCTGTATTCAACCAGCACCAGCTGACGGCCGGTGAAGCGCTGCATGGCATCGACGAAGGCTGCCACCACGCCGTTGCCGCTGCCGTTCAGGGTGTGTCGCTGTCCGTCGCGCTGCAGCAGAACCTGCAGATGGTCGACGGCAGCGGCGCGGCTGATCTGGTAGTCGCCCAGTTCCCAGCCTCCCGGCATCTCCAGGTAGGTGTCACGGAACAGGGCGTGGATGGCGTCCGACCCGACTTCACCTTCCGCCGCCTCGGCGTGGGCCTGCACCGCGGCGCTGAAGTCGATCTGCAGCCAGCGCGGCAGCTCGTAGCCGTGGTCGCGCTCCAGCACATAGGCAATGCCGCCCTTGCCGGACTGGCTGTTGATGCGGATGACCTCCTGGTAGGAGCGGCCGATATCCGCCGGGTCGATGGGAAGGTAGGCCACCTGCCAGGGCTCGGCATCGTCGCGCCGCGCCAGGCATTTCTTGATCGCGTCCTGGTGGCTGCCCGAGAACGCGGTGAACACCAGCTCGCCGGCGTAGGGATGCCGCGGATGCACCGGCAGCTGCGTGCACTCGCGCACGGTCTGGATGATCTCGTCCATGTGTCCGAGCTGAAGTTCGGGGTCGATCCCCTGGCTATACAGATTCATGGCCATGGTCACGATGTCCATATTGCCGGTGCGCTCGCCGTTGCCCATCAGCGTGCCCTCCACCCGGTCGGCACCGGCGAGGACGCCGAGCTCCGCCGCGGCCACGGCGCAGCCGCGGTCGTTGTGCGTATGCAGGGAGACGACAAGGCTGTCGCGGCGGCGGACATGGCGACAGAACCACTCGATCTGGTCGGCGTAGATGTTCGGGGTGCTCATCTCGACCGTGGCCGGCAGATTGACGATCGCCGGGCGTTGCGGTGTGGGCTCCCAGACATCCATCACGGCGTCGCAGACCTCCACGGCGAAGTCCAGCTCGGTACCGGTAAAGCTCTCCGGGGAGTATTCGAAGACCCACTCGGTCCCGGGGTAGCGCGCCGCACAGTCGCGCACCAGCGTGGCGCCGCGGCGGGCGATATCGACGATACCGTCGCGCTCCATGGCGAACACCCGCTCGCGCTGCACCGTGGACGTGGAGTTGTAGACGTGGACGATCGCCCGGCGCGCACCCTTGAGCGCCGCAAAGGTCTTCTCGATCAGGTCCTCCCGGGCCTGTGTCAGCACCTGGATGGTGACATCGCGGGGAATGCGATCGTTGTCAATCAGGTCGCGCACGAAGTTGTAGTCGTGGCTGGACGCGGAGGGAAAGCCGACCTCGATCTCCTTGAAGCCGATCCTGACCAGCTGGTCCCACAGGCGCGACTTCTGCAGGCTCGTCATGGGCTCGATCAGGGCCTGGTTGCCGTCGCGCAGATCGACGCTGCACCAGCGCGGGGCGCGCTCAATACGGCAATCCGGCCACTGTCGGTCGGGCAGGCTCACCGCCGGAAAAGGGGGGTACTTGCGATGATCAAAACTGCCCATGGTGAATCCTCTCTGCTCTGCGCCAATCTTTTGATGCCGTCATCATTGGAGCGGTCGTTCGCGGTGATGGCGACTCCCGCCAGGGTCACCTTGTGGGCCCCCTGACACGGGCACGGGGGGGATATCCCCCCGGGCCTGATACGCCATGACCGCTACCGACCAGCTGCGCAGTATAGCGTGGTCGGCGTGGTGAAAGGCTGCAAAGTTACTAGTGAGATCGCCGAATATTGGAGAATAACATCATAAAATTCTCCAATATTAGGTAATATACCCATAAATACGCAGTACTGCCTCGCTCAGCGCAAACCCGGGAGCACACAGCCATGTCGAAACTCGATCGCACGGATCGCCGCATACTGCGGGAGGTTCAACGCAACGGCCGCATCAGCAACCTGGATCTCGCCGACGCTGTCGGCCTGTCGCCCACCCCCTGCGCGCGCCGCCTGAAGCGCCTCGAGGAAGGGGGATTCATCCGCGACCATGTGGCCCTGCTCGACCAGGATGCCCTGGGGCTCAAGCTCACGGCCTACATCGGCATCAGCATGGACCGCCACACTCCCGACCGATTTGCCGCCTTCGAGCAGGAGATCGCCACCTATCCGGAAGTGATCGAGTGCTCGGTGGTCACCGGCCAGTCCGCCGACTACCTGCTCAAGGCGGTCCTGCCGGACATGCAGCATTACGAGCGCTTCCTGCTGGGCCGGCTGACCAGCATCCCCGGGGTGACAGGCGTGCACTCCAGCTTCGAGCTGCGCCGCGTCATCCTGCGCACCGACCTGCCGCTGGATCACCTGGCCGACGCCTGACTACTCGAAGCTGCCGCCGAGCAGATCCCAGGGCAGGAAGCCCTCGCAGCCGAGATCGCGATAGTCGCTGCGCGAAAAGAAGTCCGCATTGCCGCTGGCATCGAGGAACAGATCCACATACAGGGCACAGCGAAAGCGGCCCTCCTCCAGACCCGGGTCGACGGCGAGACGCTGCCCGATAGCGTCGGCGGACAGCGCCTGCTGGACCAGGGATACCCCGCCGTCGGCGGGGCTGTCCAGGCGCATCAGGTTGGGCCTTTCCGGCCCGCGCGCGGGCCAGGCAGGATGGCGGCCTTCGCGACCGCGCCCGGGATCACCGCTGTGGGCAAAGGCGCCCCAGTAGCTGCGCATTGCCGCACCCAGCGCCTCGCGGCCAGCGGCGTTGGCGTCGGTCTGTAGCCCGGGTACCCGCTCTTTGAGCAGCGGACGGAAAAGAAAATCTAGCTCCAGCCCATGGGCCGCACCGAGCAGCGTCGGCAGATCCACCCACAGGTTGCTGCGGCTGTCATCCCAGTCAAAGCGATAGGTGTAGACCGGTGGTGCGTCCGGCGCGGCGATAACCCGCGCCGCCACCTCGTCCACGGCCAGCGCCTTCCAGCGCTCGCTGTGATAGCGCGCGAGCAGCTCGTAGCGCGAGCGATCGCGGATGCGCGGGAACACGCCGAACCAGCGCTTGACGTGGTCCGGGTCCAGCGCCAGGAACAGCTTCATCTCGTCGCGATTGCTGCCGAGCAGCAACGGTACGCGGTTCCAGCCGTCTTCCCGCGCGAATCGCTCCAGCAGAGACTCGCGGGGCAGCACCTCGCCGTCACGCAGCAGCTGCGGCGCGCGGTACATGCCGCCACTGTCCGCGGCGGGCGCCAGTATGCCGGCCACGGGCAGGCTGCGCATGAAGGCGGCGATGGCGTCGCCGGACAGCTCCCCGACGAGGCGGCGCGCCGCTTCCCGGTCCTGCGCGCGCCCCTCTGCCTGCAGCCAGTCCAGAAGCAGCTCCGCCGAACTGAAAGACGCTCCCGACTGCGGGTCGTCGCGGTAGTTCTCGGCGCGTTCCCGGGTAAAGGTCGCGATTGATCCGCTCTGCACGATGGCGCGATGAAACAGCCCCTCGGCCAGCGGCGAGGCCAGCAGGCCCATGATGTTGCGCCCGCCGGCCGATTCGCCGAACAGCGTGACCTGATCCGGATCACCCGCGAATTCGGCAATATTGTTCTGCACCCAGTGCAGCGCACGGATCATGTCCAGCAGGGCAAAGTTGCCCGACGCCTCCTCGGAATTCGCGGCGCCGTCGCGCAGTGCTTCATGCCCCATCCAGCCGAGAAAACCCAGGCGGTAGTTGATGCTGACCACCACGACATCCTGCTCCACCGCCAGCAACGAGGCATCGTAGCTGCTACCGGTACCGATACTGTTGCCGCCGCCGTGAATCCAGAGCATGACCGGCAGCAGGGACTCACGCGGCAGGCGCGGCGGCGCATACACATCGAGCGTCAGGCAGTCCTCCTGGCCGATGACACGCTGCTCGCCGGCGTCCACACCCGATAACAGGCTGGGCAGCTGCGGACAGACGCTGCCGTGGGTCACCGAGATACGCGGCTCCGACCAGGGATCGGGCAGATGGGGCGCGCGCCAGCGTCGCTCTCCCGTGGGCGATGCGGCGTAGGGAATTCCCAGCCAGGTGTAGGCACCGTGATCGCCGACAGCGCCGACCACCGGCCCCGCCGTGGTAATGCGCAGGGTCGATGCGTCCGGCACCAGCGCGGGCTCCGCGGCAGGCGCTTCCGCCCTGTTCTCCAGCCACTGCATGGACAGGCCCGCCACGATAAGCAGGCTTCCCAGCGCCAGCACCAGACGCGTCATGCGCAATCCCCCGCGAGCAAAAACCCACACTCTACGCAAGCGCGAGGGCAAACACACCTGCCCCGCGTTGGTGTACCATGTCGCCGCCATGTCCAGCTCGCCTCCTGCCCACGACTCCACCGCAATGCTGCTGTTTCTCGCGGCACTCGTCGCCCTCGGGCCGCTGAGCATCGATATGTACCTGCCGGCGATGCCGGCCATGCAGCGCGCCTTCGACACCGATATCGCGCACATGCACCTGACCGTCAGCGCCTATCTCTGGGGCTTCGCCCTGTTCCACCTGGCCTGTGGTCCGCTGGCGGACCGCTTCGGGCGCCGCCCCATCCTTCTCGGCGGGACGCTGTTGTTCATACTCGCCTCGGTCGGCTGTGCCCTGTCCACGAGCGTATCCGAGCTCGCCACGTTCCGTTTCGTGCAGGGCATCGGCGCCTGCGTCGGCCCGACGCTCGCCCGCACCATCACCCGGGATGTCTTCGGGCCCACCCGCGCCGCGCGGGCGCTGTCGCTGATTGCCATGTTCATGGCGCTGGCCCCCGCGGTGGCGCCCGGGCTTGGCGGTATCATGCTGCGCTACGTACCCTGGCCGAGCATTTTCCTGTTTCTCGCGGTCTACGGCATCCTTGTAGGGGGGCTGACCTGGCGCTTCCTGCCGGAGACGCTGCCGGAGCGGCAGAGCCTCCGGCCGCGGCACATTGCCATGAACTACCTGGCCCTCCTCAGGCATCCGTCCTTTGTCGCCGTCTGCGTGACCGGCGCACTGATGTATGCGGGACTGATGGTCTACCTCGCATCCTCCGGCTTCGTGTTCATCGTGATGCTCGGCGTGCCCACCGAGTATTTCGGACTCATCTTCCTCACCTCCGTGATCGGTTACATGTCCGGCAGCGGACTCAGCGCCAACCTGGCAAACCGCCTGACATCGGAGCACGTGATGTTCCTGGGTACGCTGACGGCACTGGCCAGCACGCTGGTGATGCTGATCGCCAGTCGACTGCTGCCGGCGAGCGTGCTCGCGCTGGTGCTGCCGATGACGTTTTTCGCCCTGGCGCTGGGGCTGGTACTCCCGCACGCCATGGCGATAGCGCTGGCGCCCTTCCCGGCCATCGCAGGCACCGCATCGTGCCTGCTCGGATTCATCCAGATGAGTCTGTCGGCGCTGATCACCGGAGCGGTGGGGCACCTGTTGGCAGACTCACCGCAACCCCTTATGGTGAGCATGCTGGCAATTGCCATCGCCGCGGCGGCGGTCGCTGCCTGGGTGCTCGAGCGCTATCGCCGGCGAACCGCGAACAGCCCCGGCCATGCGTGACGGATCCCGGGATTGCAGCACCTTGCCTGCACCCGCCTCCACCCCCTCGACTCAGGAGATATTTTGATGAAAACCGGAATCATCAGCGGCAGCCACAGGCCACAGTCGCAGAGTGAGAAAGTGGCTCGCTTCATCGACAGCCGACTGGCCGACGCCGACTGGTGCAACGAGCGCTGGCTGCTCACGCTGGCAGACAATCCGCTGCCGTTCTGGGATGAAAGCGTCTGGTCGGGCGACGGCGCCTGGGAGTCCGCCCTGCCACGACTGCGTGAACAGGTACAGAGCTGCGATGCCTTTGTCATCGTCACACCCGAATGGCATGGCATGGTCCCCTCGGGCCTGAAGAACTTCTTCCTGCTCTGGGCCGCGGGCGGCGAGCTAGCGCACAAGCCGGCGCTGATCGTCTCCGTGTCTGCCAGTGACAACGGGGCCTATCCCGTCGCTGAGCTGCGCATGAGCAGCTACAAGAACAGCCGGATCTGCTACCTGCCCGAGCACCTGATCGTGCGCAACGTGAAAACCGTGTTCAACAGCGACGCCGGCGACAACGACGCGCGATCGCATGACTACCTGGCGGGGCGCCTGGACTACTGTCTCGACATGCTCGGCGAATATGCCTCGGCGTTTCGCGGGATCAGGGCGAGCGGAAAGGTCTCACTCGAGACCTACAGCAACGGTATGTAGGGAGGGAGGTATGCGACCCGGACAGCGGCTCGCCGTCCGGGGATGGTGACAGAGGTCAGGATCCCGCACTGCTCGCAGTCAGCTGGGCGCGCTCCTTCTCTATCAGGAAGTCGGCAATCTTGAGCATGTTGGCCTGGCTTCCCGCCTTGCGCGTGGTGATGCGGTACTTGCCGTTGACCATCATTTCCGGCGTGCCCGTGATCTTGGCCGCGCGGGCGCGGGCATTGGCCTGTCGCGTCATGCTGCCGACGCCAAAGGAATTGAAGGCCCTGGAGAACTCCTCGCGATCGACGCCGTGCTTCTCGAACAGGGCGGCAATTTCCTTTTCCGACTGCAGTCGCTTGCCATCCACGTTCAGTGCCTGGAACAGCGGCAGATGCACATCGTCGAGGACACCTAGGACATCAGCGGTGTAATAGGCCTGGGCATGCAGCTCCATGGGCTTGTTCCAGATGGCGGGAGAGCCTTTCACGACGACATCCTCCGGCAGGGTCTTTTTCCACTGCACCACCATCGGCTCGAAATTGTAGCAATGCCCGCAGCCGTACCAGAAGAACTCGTGCACCTCGACCTTGTCGGGCTCTGCGGTTCGTATCGCCGGGGAGATCACATCGTAATCCTCGCCGGCTTC
>JAWLGG010000354.1:0-3953 GCA_041685155.1 Chromatocurvus sp. | reverse complement strand
TAGGCGTCGAGCACGGATTCGTGCATCGATTCCGACAGCGTGGGGTGCGGGAAGATGGCGCGCTTCAGGTCCTCTTCGGTGGCCTCCATGGCCAGGGCCACCGCGTAGCCCTGAATCTGCTCCGTGACTTCCGGCCCGATCATGTGGGCGCCGAGAAACTCCCCGGTGCCGGCATCGAACAGGGTCTTGACCAGGCCCTGGCTTTCACCGATGGCAAGCGCCTTGCCATTGGCCTGCAGCCGGGCGCGTCCAACGCGGACCTCGATGCCCTGTTGTGCGGCCGCGCGCTCGGTGAGGCCGATGCTGGCAACCTGCGGACGGCAGTAGGTACAGCCGGGTATGTGTTCTGGCCTGATGGGATGCGTGCCGTCGACGCCGGCGATGGACTCGACGCACAGGATACCCTCGTGGCTTGCCTTGTGCGCCAGCCACGGGGCGCCAGCGACATCGCCGATGGCGTACAGTCCGACCACGTTGGTACGGCAGTAGCCGTCCGTGTGCAGGAAGCCATCGCGGATATCCGCGCCCACGCCTTCCAGGCCCAGGCCCTCGACGTTGCCGGTCACGCCGATGGCGGGCAGCACGCAGTCGAATCGCTCGGTGGCCGTATCGCCGCCGGCCTCGCGGAGTTCGGCGTCGATGCCGTTGTCACCGACCTCGACACCGGCGATCGTGGCGCCGGTGAGCAGGCGTATGCCGCGGCGCGCCAGCTCCTTCGCCGCGAGCTCCGATATCTCGCTGTCCTCGGCGGGCAGTATGCGGTCGAGCGCCTCTACCACCGTGACCTCGGTGCCGAGATCGTTGTACAGCGAAGCAAACTCGATGCCGATGGCGCCGGCGCCAATGATCAGCAGGGACTTCGGCAGCCAGGTCGGGGTCATGGCCGTGCGCGCCGACCACACCCGCGGTGAATCTGTCGGGAGAAACGGCAGGGACTTCGCACGCGCCCCGGTGGCGAGAATGATGTGTGCGGCCTGAAGATCGGTCGTGGTGTCGCCCTCTACCCGGAGCTGGCATTTGTCCAGCAGACGGGCGCTGCCGCGCAGGACATCGATGGCGTACTTGCGCATGAGGTAGTCGATCCCCTGCGACAGCTGGCCGGCGACCTTCCGGCTGCGGGCGACCATGGCCTCGAGGTCTATGTCGTGCTCGCCCCCGGCCAGCACGCCGAACTGCTTCGCGCCGCGCAGCGTGTGGCTTATGTCGGCCGCGTGCAGCAGCGCCTTGGTCGGGATGCAGCCCCAGTTGAGGCACACGCCGCCGAGCTCGGCGCGCTCGACAATCGCCGTGCGGAAGCCGAGCTGGGCAGCGCGGACCGCGGCGACATAACCTCCGGGGCCACTACCTACGACAATGAGATCGTAATCCCTGCGCATCGTGGCTTCGCTCACACCAGCATCGTCGATGGGGCTTCGATGAACCCTTTCAGCGCGGCCAGGAAGCGCGCCGCCACGGCGCCGTCGATAATACGGTGGTCGCTGGACAGGGTCAGCGTCATGGCGGTGTGGGCGCCCCAGCTGCCGTCGGCGCGCTCAAGCGGCCGGCGTTCGGTGGTGCCCACGGCGAGAATCGCCGCCTGCGGGGGGTTGATAATGGCGTCGAACTCATCGATGCCGAACATGCCCAGGTTGGACACGCTGAAGGTGCCGCCCTCGAATTCCTCGGCCTTGAGCCGCCCGATGCGCGCACGCGTTGCCAGGTCCCGCATCTCGCCGGATATCGTGGCCAGTCCCTTGCGGTTGGCCCCGCGGATGATCGGCGTGATGAGGCCGTCGTCCAGCGCGACGGCGACAGCGATGTCCGCATCGCGGTAGCGGCGCACCGTTTCGCCGTCGAACTGTATGTTGACCTCGGGCACCGCCATCAGCGCGCTGGCGCTGGCCTTGATCAGGATGTCGTTGAGCGACACCTTGAGGTCGCTGCGCTGGCTGTTGATGGTCTGGCGCAGCTGCAGGGCGGCGTCCACCGAGGCCGAGATCTTCACGCGAAAGTGCGGTGCCGTCTGCTTGGACGACTGCAGGCGGCGGGCGATTGTCCTGCGCATGCCGCCCAGCGCCTGCTCCTCGAAGGCCGCAGGGTCCGCGGCGCTGTCCGCCGTGGACGCCTGGCCCTGTGTCCGTCCCTGTCGCGCGGCCGCCGCCTCGACATCAGCCTTGCTGACGCGGCCGTGGGTGCCGGTGCGCTTGCAGTCGCGCAGGCGCACGCCAAGTGACGCGGCGAGCCTGCGCGCGACCGGCGTCGCTGGGAGGTCGCTGTCGTCCGCCTCGGTGGTGGCCAGGGTTCTGCCCTTGGGCAGTGTCAGTGCGGTTCCCGCCGCCTGTGCCGCTGCCGCGAGGTCTTTCAGTGTCACCCGGTCGTGCCGGCCACTGGCCTGCACGAGTGTCAGGTTGATACCAGACAGTGCGGCAACGCGGCGCGCCACCGGGGTCGCGGCCACGTCGGTATCATCGGTATCGGATTGCAGGCTGGCGGCCATGGCGGGCTTGCCGCTGTCCGCGGGCTTGCGAAGCGGCGATGCCGTCTCGCTCGCTGCGGTATCCACCTGCGGTGCCGCCGGCGCCGGTGCTTCTGTTGCAGGCGCTGCCGCCTCGCCATCGTCGCTGGCCGGCGCGCTTTGCAGGCTGGCAACGTAGGCGTCGATGTCCGTATCGCTCGCCGCGTCATCGGCGATCACGCCCAGCGGGGCGCCGACCGGCAGTAGTTCACCGGGCTGCGCCAGAATCCGACGCAGCGTACCACCGACATGTGCGCTGACGCAGTTGACAATCTTGCTGGTCTCCACATCGACCAGGTCATCACCCTTGGAAATGCTGTCGCCCACGGCGACGTGCCACTCCCCGATCATGCCCTCGGTCATCTCCATGCCCCACTTGGGCATGCTGACACTGCTGATGCTTGCCATACCCTATGCTCCCAGCACGTCCCGGATCGCCTGCTCAATGCGCGCTTCGCTGGGGATGTAGGCATCTTCCAGGGAGGGCGCGAAGGGCACAGGCGTGTGCGGTGCCGTGACTTTGCGAATGGGGGCCTTGAGCGCATGGAAGGCCTGCTCGGCAACGATGCTGGAGATGTCGGCAGCCAGGCTGCAGCGCTCGTGGGCCTCGTCGACAATGACCAGGCGGCCGCTCAGCTCAACGCTTTCCAGAATGGCTTCGCTGTCCATGGGCGACACGGTGCGTGGATCGATGACATCGATGTGGATGCCTTCCTTCTTAAGCTTGTCCGCCACCGCATTGGCCTTGGGCACCATGGCGGAAATGGCGACGACCGTGGCGTCCGAGCCCTCGCGGGTGAAAGCGGCTTCTCCGAAAGGGATGGCGTAGGATTCTTCCGGCACGTGGCAGGATGTCTGGTAAAGCAGCTTGTGCTCGAGAAATATCACCGGGTCGTCATCGCGAATCGCCGTGATCATCAGGCCCTTGGCATCGTAGGCATTGCTCGGCATGACCACCTTCAGGCCGGGCATGTGCACGACCACGGGATGCAGCATGTTCGAGTGCTGGCCGCCAGCGCGCATGCCGGCGCCCACCGTGGCGCGAATCACCATGGGCGTCTTGGCCTTGCCGCCGAACATGTAGCGGAATTTTGCGGCCTGGTTGAAGATCTGGTCGAAGCACACGCCGATAAAGTCGAAGAACATGAGTTCGGCGACGGGTCGCAGCCCTGAGTTCGCGGCACCCGCGGCGGCGCCGATAATGGCGGATTCGGAAATTGGTGTGTCGATGACGCGCTCGCGCCCGAAGCGGGGCATGAGCCCCTTGGTTACGCCGAAGACGCCGCCGTAGGCATCGTCCTGGCCTTCGCAGCCGGCACCGCCGGAGACCTCCTCGCCGAGAACGATCACGGTGGAGTCACGCTCCATTTCCTGGAAGAGGGCTTCGTTGATGGCTTCTTGAATGGTTTTCTTTCGAGACGTGGACTGCTCCATGGGGCGCTCCTGAACCTGCTCTTTA
>JAWLGG010000353.1:0-3961 GCA_041685155.1 Chromatocurvus sp. | reverse complement strand
GCGCACCGGCCTACGAAGCTCAATCTGCCCGCCCCAGGCACCTACAGCGACGCGTCGTACTCGAGTGGCGTCACGTGGCGGTCGTACTCGTCCAGCTCCTGCTGCTTGAGCAGGGTATAGACGCGCTGGAAATCGGCGCCAAAGTAGTCGGCGATGAAGGGCGAGTCGGTGAACAGCGCCAGGGCATCGGGGAGATAGCGCGGCAGGCTGGGGGGCAGCTGGTCATAGGCATTGCCGGTCAGTGGCTCGGGGGGTATGAGCTGCTGCTCGATACCGTGGAGTATGCCGGCGAGGAAGGTGGCGATGGCGAGGTGCGGCTGGGCGTCGGCGCCGGGGACGCGATGTTCGATGCGGGTGGCGGCGGGCCTGTCCAGCGGCACGCGCAAGGCCACGGTGCGGTTCTCGAAGCCCCAGCTCGGGGCCAGCGGGGCGTGGGTGCCGCTGCGAAAGCGGCGGTAGGAATTCAGGTGCGGGGCGAACAGCAGCATGCTCTGGTCCAGGGCGTCGAGGCAGCCGGCGATGGCCTGGCGCAGCAGCGGCGAGTCGTTTGCGGCAAAGACGTTGTTGCCGTCCCCATCGAGCAGGCTGCAGTGCAGGTGCATGCCGTTGCCCGCGAGATCCCCGAAAGGCTTGGCCATGAAGGCGGCACGCATGTCGTTCGCCAGCGTCACGCCGCGGATGGCGCGCTGCAGCAGCATGCCCTCGTGGGCGGCCGCCAGGGCATCAGCGCGATGGTAGAGGTTGATCTCGTACCGCGAGGGCGCGCTTTCCTTGATCAGCGTGTCCACGGGCAGGTTCTGCGCGGCACAGGCCTCATGCACCGCGCGCATGAAGTCGCGCTGGGAGGCCATCGCCGTCACCCGAATAAAAGACCCAGGCCTCGACGTCGCGACCCCAGGTATCGAAAGCCAGCGCACTGAGGGGCAGCTTCAGTCTGTCCTTGAACAGGGTATGCAGCTTGTCGCGGGTAATCCACTTGCCGCGCCGCACCAACACCTTTGGGGTACTGGCTTCCACCCCACGCTGTGCCACACTTTACGCTGAATCGCTGCGCCACGGCCATAACACTCAAGGGAGAGCTCCCCGCACCGTGGCTGGGCCATCCGCAAACGAGGCATCACCCATGAATAAATCCGTCGACACCGCCACCCTGCGCCGACTCGACCAGTCCCACCATCTGCACCCTTTCACCGATTTCGAGAACTACGCAAAGGACGGCGGTCGCATCATCAGCCGTGCGGAGCACATCTACATTTACGACAGCGACGGCAACGCCATGCTCGACGGCATGTCGGGGCTCTGGTGCTGCAACCTGGGCTACAGCCAGAAAGCGATTGTCGAGGCGGTATACCGGCAGATGCAGGAGCTGCCCTACTACAACAATTTCTTCCGCTGCTCCAACCAGCCCGCGGTGGAGCTCGCCAGCGAGCTGGTGAAGCGGTCACCCGCCAACTTCAACCACGTGTTCTTCACCAACTCCGGCTCGGAGGCCAACGACACCAACATACGCCTGGTGCATCGCTACTACGACCTTATCGGCAAGCCGGAGAAGAAGCAGATCATCAGCCGCAGGAATGCCTACCACGGCAGCACGATCGCCGCCGCCTCCCTGGGCGGCATGCAGGCCATGCATGAACAGGCCATCGGGCTGAACTACGTGCACCATATCAACCAGCCGCACTGGTTCGAGCTCGGTGGCGAGCACAGCCCCGACGACTTCGGCATCGCCGTGGCCCGAGAGCTGGAAGCGAAAATCGACGAGCTGGGCGAGGACAGGGTCGCCGCCTTCATTGCCGAACCGGTGCAGGGCGCCGGCGGCGTGATCATTCCCCCCGACACCTACTGGCCCGAGATCCAGCGCATCTGCGACGAACGCGACATCCTGCTGATTGCCGACGAGGTCATCTGCGGTTTCGGCCGCACGGGCAGCTGGTGGGGCAGCGAGACCTACAGCATCCGGCCGCACCTGATAACCTTTGCCAAGGCCATCACCAATGGCTACATGCCACTCGGTGGAGTGCTGGTGGGTGACACCATCAGCGACGTTCTGCTCGGCGGCGGCGGCGAGTTCACCCACGGGCTGACCTACTCCGGGCACCCGGCCTCCTGCGCGGCGGGGCTCGCCACGCTGGGGATTCTCGAGGAAACCGGCATCATTGAATCCGCTGCACGGGACATCGCGCCGCACTTCCAGGCGCGGCTGCGCGAGCTGAGCGACCACCCGATCGTCGGGGAGGTGCGGGGCAAGGGCATGTTTGCCGCGGTGGAGCTGGTCCGCGACAAGGGATCCCGTGAACGCCTGGCGCCGAAATCCGCGGGCGCGGTCTACTGCCGCGACCAGGCCAACAACAACGGCCTTATGGTACGCCAGACCGGCGACGCCATGATCACCGCCCCGCCGCTGGTGTGCAGCATCGAGGAAATCGACATCCTCGTGGACAAGCTGGGGCAGGCGCTGGACGCAACCGCGTCACACTACGGCATCGGCACCTCAGCCGCGTCTGCGTAGAGCGCGGAAATATCGGCGTAGATGCGGTAGTCGCGCACGCGGCCGGCCTCAAGCCCGAGCACGTTGGCAAAGGGAACCGTCAGCGTGCTGCCATCAAGGCGGGTATAAGTCACCAGTCCGTGACAGATGAGCGTATCCGGCGGCTGCCACACGTCTGCCAGCTCATGCTGCACCGCCGCGATCGAGGCAAAGAAACCGGACACAGTCTCGCGAATGGCCTCACTGCCCCGCACCACGGGCGCGTTGCCGAACTGAAACACCGCCTCGGGGTGCAATAGCGCCGCGAAGCGCCGTGAATCGCGGTCATCAATGGCCGCGAAGAGGTCCTCTGCCGTCAGCACGTCCTGCACCTGCACTCCATCGCATGGATCCGGGGTGGACAGGCTAGCGCCGGGAACGGTGAATGGCAAACGGAACATCCGCGACGGTTTCGCTGTCGTATAAACACGGCCTTACGCATTGCGGCATTGGTCGCTACAGGAGACTTTCCATGCGCAGGAACACCTCGCTTAAAGGATTCACCGCACGATGTACCGGGGCTCTTGCCGTGGGTGCGCTGGCACTGCTTCCTTTCGCGCTGCAGGCAGCAGAGGCCGAGTTTGAGAAAGTTGGCGAGGCGCGCCTCAAGGTCATGCTCTGGTCGGTCTACGACTCCCGCCTGTATGCACCGGGTGGGCAGTACGAGCGCGGTATGCGACCGCTGAAGCTGGAAATAGAGTACCTCCGCGACATCAGCGCCGAGGACCTGGTCAAGCGTACCGGCAAGGAATGGGATGACATGGGCCTGAGCCACGAACGCCAGGGTGAGTGGATGCAGCAATTGCGGTCGCTGTGGCCCGATGTCAGAAAGAACGACGTCCTGACACTGGAGCTGGATGGCAACAGCCACGCGACCTTCTACAGTAATGGGAAGCGACTGGGCACGATAGAGGACGGCGCTTTCGGCCAGCATTTCATCGATATCTGGCTGTCACCGGAAACATCGCGCCCAGAGATGCGCCTGGCGCTGATCGGGGGGAAGGACTCGACCTGAAGCGTTTCTTCCGAGAAGAGGACTCCCCGCTGGCACACTAGCCCGTGGCACGCAGCGCCGGCGTTCCCTGTGCCAGGTACTCTTCCAGCTTTTCCCCCGCCTCGCCCGGAAACAGGATTTCACAGGCGTGACGAAGTCCCGGCGCGGCCACAATCGTGTCCCATCGCACCACCTGTTCGATCTTCGAGCGTCGGCGCATGAAGTCCTCCAGCTTGACAATCATTTCGCGCCGGGCCGCCAGTTCGATTTCACAGCGCGTGTACTCCGCCGTCTTTATCAGCAGCCTGACGCTGTCCTCGTCCTCCCGGATTCGCTCCAGAAGCTGAAAGGCGGCATCGCCGTAGCGCCGCCAGAAGCGCTCTGACAAGGGCTCGGAGGAGTAGGGATCGGTCATGGCATCCAGCTTCATCAGCCGCGCC
>JAWLGG010000352.1:0-3988 GCA_041685155.1 Chromatocurvus sp. | reverse complement strand
TGTTCTGCTGCGCCCCGAGTATGCTGATATCGCCTGAAAACTCCTCACCCGGTTTTGCGGTCGTCAGCACGATAGCGCCCGCTGCCGCGTTCCGACCGTAATACGCTCCCTGCGGTCCCTTGAGCACCTCCGCCTGGCTGAGCTTACCGTGAATCTGTGCGACCTGGGCGGTGTTGGTCTTGAGAATACCGTCAACGACGAGCGCAACGTTATTCTCAGCATCCCGGGCGCCGTTGATCCCTCGGATATTGATCTGTGTATCGCCGACCTCCGCAGTGTCGGTGACAATCGAGACGCCCGAGGTCAGCCCGACGATGCGCTCAACAGAGTTGATGCCGGAACTGTCCAGCGTATCCTGCGTGAGCACGGTGACGCTTGCCGGAACGTCCTGCAGGGACTCAGTCGCCCGACGAGCGGTTACAACCACCTCCTCAAGCCCCCCGGCGTTCTCACTCTGTGTCTGAGCGACAGCGGGAATTGACCCGAGGCAGCCACAGGCGATAGCCGCCTTCACCGCAAGCGCCAGATTTACCCCTCTTCCGTAAAAAGTCTCGACTCTCATTGTTGTGCTCCTGTTGACTGATGGAGTTGTCTGCTTTCACCACGCCCTGAACAACCTGCCTGCACGCTCAGCGCGCCTTTCGCTCTCCCCCTTCCAGTTGCCTTAACCGTCGCCAAAGCGTTGTGGGACTCACACCGAGGGCGGCTGCAACCTGCTGACGGTTGCCGTCGAACCGCGACATCGCATCCAGTATTGCATTCTCTTCCTGCTTCTTGAGGCTGCCGTGGTCGCCTCTTCCACCCGAATGAGCAAAAAGCTCTGGGAGTATTTCCCGCAGGGCCCGGGCGCCAAGGTCCCTGAGCGAGCGGTCAAAGCTGTTTACGACAAGACGCTCGATAAAGTTCTGTAGCTCACGCACATTCCCCGGCCAGTCATAGCGCCGCAGCAGGTCGATGACGCGATCGGATAAGTCATCCACGCCCAGCGACACGCCATAGTGCCGAGCATACTCGACAAGGTAATGATGAGCGATTGGAATAATGTCCTCTCGCCGATCACGCAGTGGCGGCAACTTGAGTGTAAATACATTGAGACGAAAATACAGGTCGTCGCGAAACTCGCTTCGGGCCACGGCAGCCCGGAGATCGCGATTAGTCGCCGCAACGACCTTGAAATTAATCTCTATCTCGCGGTTACTGCCTACAGGGCGGATGCGCCGCTCCTGCAGCGCGCGCAAAAGTTTCACCTGCTGCTGCAGGGGCATCTCACCGACCTCGTCCAGAAACAGCACGCCACCGTTCGCCCGCTCGATCAGCCCGACGCGACCACCGCGGCGCGAACTGGTGAAGGCCCCTTCAACATAGCCGAACAACTCGCTTTCGAAGAGCTCGTTGGGAATACTGCCGCAGTTGACGGCGACCAATGGCCCGCTGGCGAACTCGCTCTGGCGATGAATTTCCCTGGCAATATGTTCCTTTCCAGTCCCGCTTTCTCCTTCCAGCAGAACGGCCGCGCGACCGCGGGCATAGGTCCGCGCCAGAGTCGCCACCTGCTCCATCTGCGCTGACCGGATAACCAGCAGCCCGGCCTCCGGATCGACAACCTGGGCAGGAGCCGAGGCCTGTGCCGCTCTGGCAGTATCAATAGCCCTGCGCAGCATCAGCCTTGCCGAGCAGCGGCTATACATGAGAATCGCCGGGCAGCCGCGCTTCTCGGCAATCCGGCAGATATAGCTGGGGCCGACAATGACCTCGGGGGCTTCTTCCGCCAGGGCGAGGAGCAGGCTCTCCGCTGCCCCATCCGTCGTGGTGTACGTGTGCGTGTATACGGTGATTCCCATCAGTTCAGGCAGGCTTTCCAGCAGCCTGGCGCTGGGCTCGGGCTCCGACGCATAGGTAAAGATATG
Source organism: Chromatocurvus sp. (assembly GCA_041685155.1). Classification (GTDB taxonomy): domain Bacteria; phylum Pseudomonadota; class Gammaproteobacteria; order Pseudomonadales; family Halieaceae; genus Chromatocurvus. The sequence goes on along the minus strand of JAWLGG010000352.1, from coordinate 2,081 downwards.
CACCCGGGATGCGATCTTGCGAGCCTTGGCCATGGCCTCGATTACATCGGTATCCGAAACCGGCTGCGCCACCACCGGCACCTTGAGTGTCGCCTTCAGGTAGGCCGCGTTGGATCCCGCGCTGACCACGACATCCGCCGCGTGGCGCTTGACGAGATCGGTGTAATCCCGCTGTTCCGAGGCTACCGACTCGACAATGGCAACGTCCGCCTCGTCGGCGAATTCGGGTAGAAGCGCGTTGATCAGTTCGCTGAACTTGCGGTAGCCGACCACCAGCACTTTCACCCGTTCGCTCACGGCGTCAGACCCTCGCGCGCTGGGTACTCAGACACGGCGCATGCGGCGGGTCACGCCGCCCCCTTGCGAAAGCTCGGCGCCACCGGTGGCTTCAGATGCGTCTCTGCCTCACAGCGCTCCTTCAGCTCCTCGATCGTACCGCCGCGATTGAACAGCTCGATCTCGCCGCGCGACGCTCGCAGCTCATCACGCAACTTTTCTGTTGCCGCAGCATCGACACTGCCGTCTTCGGCAATGACAACGCCATAGCGCTTCGCACCTTCGCGAGTCACCAGGCGACGCCTGATATCCTGCCGCACCAGTTCCGGATCGCGCTTGAAGGGGTCGCCCCAGCCGCCGCCGCCCCAGGTATTGAAGTGCAGCACATCGCCTTCCTTCACCTTCACGTTCTCGATCTTTGAGGGCAGCCACTCCTCGCTGCCATCCACACGCACCAGTCGCTTGGTCGAGCGCATGCCGGTCTCACCGCCGAGCACGCCCCAGGGATACATCAGCCAGCGATCATCGTGGATGGCGATGTCTCCGTCCGCCAGGAACCGGTACGCAACGTTGAGGCCGTTGCCGCCGCGGTGGAGACCGGCACCGCCGGAGTCGGGGATCGTGGCGTAGCGCTCGATACGCAGCGGGAAGTAGCTCTCGATGAACTCGTTGGGCACGTTGGTGAAACCGGGCCAGAGCGAATGGCCGTCCGGGCCGTCGCCCACCGGCCGCCCGGGAATACCGCCGAAGCCGATCTGGAAGAGCTGGAACCACTCGCCTTTCTTGTCGTAGCCGGAGTAGAACAGGTGCGGCGAGTCCGAGAAGCCGGCGGCGTTGAGCATCTGTTCCGGCGCGCCCATGCCGAGCAGGGCCCCGAGCAGGTCGAACAGGCGACCCAGGGCGTGCGTGCGTCCCGACAGGGCCGCGGGAAACTTCGGTTTGAGCAGCGTGCCCTCGGGGATACGCACGTCGACCAGGTCGTAGAATCCATCGTTGAAAACGATCTGCGGGTCTACCACGTTGATGGTGAATGACCCGAAGAACATCTTGAACATGTCTTCATTGAGGAAAAAGTTCACCGAACTCTGGGCCTGCGGGTCGGTTCCATCGAAATCGAAGATCGCCTTCGGCCCCTCGCGCCATACGCGGCACTTGATGCGATAGGGACCCATACCCATGCCGTCATCGCAGAGGTAGTCCTCGAACTCCCGTGGCTCCTCGGGAATGAAGTTCTCGATGATGTGCTGCATGGCATCGCGATTGCGCTGCAGCATGACGTCCATGGTGGTGCCAAGGACATCGTCTCCGAATCGCTCCGCGATCTCGATACAGCGACGCGCCGCCGTCTTGCAGGCAGCGACCAGTGCGTTCAGATCAAAACGGTTCCACTGCGGCGTGCGCACGTTGTGCAGAATCAGTTCGAGAATGTCCTCCTGTAGCACGCCCTTCTTGTACAGCTTTGTGGGCGGTATGCGAATGCCTTCCTGGAAGATATTCGTTGCCTCGATCGGGATGGAGCCCGGCACCATGCCGCCATTGTCCGACATGTGCCCGAACATGGCGCTCCAGGCGATATGCCGCCCGTCCTTGAATACAGGCACGAGGACGATCCAGTCCGGCAGGTGCGATACCGCTGCATTGCACATGTAGGGGTCGTTGGTGAGGATGATGTCACCTTCCTCGATATCGGCATCGTAAGCAGACAGGAACGGCCCGATGAAGGAGCCGAACTGCCCGACCACCATCTTTCCGTCGCGGTTGGCAATCATCGGAAAACAGTCGCCCTGCTCGCGAATACCCGGGGA